>JAIXPV010000276.1 GCA_027486105.1 Runella sp.
CTTTCCAAGGCCGTAACTTCCGTTTGACGGATGTTGCGGGGAAAGTGATTCGGCCGATTTTGGCTTAAAGCATTGGTCTTGGAAAGTCTTGGAGACTTTCCAAGTCTGCATCGTGCGTGCTTTCGGATTCTCAAATCCGAAAAGCGTTGGCAAGTTCCCTCGGCAGGTTGTGAGCAACCTGCCGCACGGGTAGCGCCGCCCGGGCAAGTTTAAATTCCGTATTTGTCCAGCAAATATATTATAGCCGCCATAGAAGCGGTGCCCAAGTCTAGTTCGCGTTTGTTGACATTCTCAAAATTGTCGTTGGCGGCGTGGTGATAATCAAAATACCGTTGTGTGTCAGGTTTATAGCCAAAAAGAACGGTACCCGACTGCGCCAACGGGCCAATGTCTGCTCCACCGCCACCTGGCCCGATTTCGTGCAGGCTGTACGGAGCTAGCAACCCCTTCCATTGGGCTATTTTGGCCTTTTGTTCAGCTTTTCCCACAATGCCAAACCCGCGAGGAGTAAAGCCTCCGTTATCGGACTCTACGGCCGCAATGTGCTTTTCGTTGTTTTGTTTGGCTAAGTCGGCGTATTTCACACCACCGCGCAAACCGTTTTCTTCGTTCATAAACATCACAGCCCGAATCGTGCGCTTGGGCGTATAGCCGATGGCTTTTAAGAGACGTAATACTTCGATGGATTGGACGCAGCCTGCGCCGTCGTCGTGGGCGCCTTCGGCCAAATCCCACGAGTCTAAATGTCCGCCTACGACGATGATTTCTTCGGGTTTTTCACTGCCTTTCAGTTCTCCCACTACATTGTGAGAGTCAGCGTCGGGGAGGGTTTCGCAATTTTGACGAAAGTAAAATGTAAGATTTGGGTTTTCTTTGAGTTTTTCACTCAACAAGTTGGCGGCGTTGGTGCTGATGGCCGCCGTCGGAATCAATGGCACACCCGTAGCATAGCGCATACTGCCTGAGTGCGGAAAGTCGTCCTGTAACGTAGTGACCGAACGCACAATGGCACCTACGGCGCCGAGATTTCCGGCTTCGGTAGCACCGTTGGCGCGTTGCTCTACGGCTCCGCCGTAAGCTTCAAACGTATTGAGCTTGGTGGGGTCCATGGGGCGGTTGAAAAAGACGATTTTGCCTTTCACTTTGTCTTTGCCCAGTTCACGCAGTTGCTGAAAGCTTTTTACTTCAATTACTTCGGCTTCTAGGCCTTGGGGGGCGGTGGCGATTGAGCCGCCCAAAGCGGCGATGGGAACGTTGATCTTTTGTTTGCCTACTTTAATGTAGGCTTGTTCTTTGGCGCCGCGCACCCAGTGCGGCACTTTGACATCCTGCAAAAACACGCGGTCAAAAGCCTGTTTTTCCATCAGTTCTTTGGTGTAGGTGACGGCTTTTTGAGCCCCGACGGAGCCGCTGAGGCGCGGCCCAACCTGCTTGCACAGATACCGCAGCCATTCGTAGGCCTGTCCGTTGGTGAGTACTTCGTTGTAGATTTTGCGAATCATGACGGAGTCTTCGCGGGTCTGGGAAAAAGCGGTTGTGCCGAGGAAGAGAAGGAGGAAAATAGATTTTTTCAAAGGTGTTGACGGTTTATGGTTGGAGAATCGAATGCACACAAAAATAGGGCTTTGTTTCTTAACTTTTCTATGCATAGGCACGTTAAAAAGCCTGAAACAGGATATAAAAGAAAAATGTTACATTTGGAAAAAATGGAAATGAGATGACACAGGTTACCCTAAAAATCGACGACGCTTTCATTGAGAGTCTTGGCAAAGAGCAAATTGAAAAATTATTGCAGGAGTGGCTAATGCAATACAAGAAGCGTTTGGCGTTGCAGGAAGCTGCTTACCCGTGATGCTGCGCTTTATGCGGGATTGCGCAAAAAAGGGTTTCGTAAAGTAGAAATGTTTGATGTTTTTTTACGTAATGCCTGACAAGGCAGTTCTGGTATAGCCTGTGAGAATCTTCTTAGAACGTTCTCACAGGCCTAAGAACTCTTACCCCTTCAATCCTTCCAATTCTTCCCTCACAAAATTCATCAATTCAGTAATGTAGTCTTTTGAGAAATCGAACGGGATGTTGGCGGCGGCGTAGATGGCACTGATAGGCGCCGTGTAGCCGAGTTTGAGGGCGTTGAGGTAGCCCTGCAATCCCTTTTGCGGGTTTTGCTTATAATTCCGCCACACGCCGATGGCCCCCAACTGCGCCATGCCGTATTCGATGTAATAAAACGGCACTTCATAGATGTGCAGTTGCTTTTGCCAAATGTATTTTTTGAACTCCTCAAAGCTACTCCAATCGGTGAGTGAATCGCTAAACTGTTCGTAGATTTGAAGCCACATTGTCTGGCGCTCTTCGATGCTATGTGCAGGGTTTTCGTATAGCCAATGTTGAAATTTATCAATCGTAGCCACCCACGGTAGGGTTTCGATGATAGACTCTAAATGCTGGATTTTGGCGCGGCGCAGGTCTTCTTCGTTGTCAAAAAACACGTTCCAATAATCCATCGTCAATAATTCCATGCTCATGGAGGCCAATTCGGCTACTTCGGCAGGTGGGTTTTTGAAGGAGTTGAGCAGCAAATCACGCGTGACGAAATTGTGGACGGCGTGGCCGCCTTCGTGCAGCAGCGTGACCAAATCTCGGAGGTTGGAGGTGGCATTCATGAAGATAAACGGCACGCCGATTTCTTCTAGCGGATAGTTATAGCCACCTGGTGCTTTGCCCTTGCGCGATTCGAGGTCGAGATGGCCCATGGCTTTCATGACGCGCAGGTAATCGCCCAATTCGGGGTCAAGAAGGGTAAAACAAGTGATGGTTTTTTCCAATAATTCCTCCCCCGTGCTGAACGGCTTAAGCGGTGGGCGATTTTGCGGGTCCACTTTAAAATCCCACGGACGAAGGCTGTCGAGTTGGAGGGCTTCTTTGCGCTCGGCGGCCATGTGGTTGAGCATGGGTACCACCGCCTCGGCCACCGATTCATGGAAATTAAAACAGTCTTGGGGCGTATAGTCAAAACGGCCCAAGGCAGCAAACATATAGTCGCGAAAATTGGCGAAACCTGCATTGACGGCCAGTTGATGGCGTAAATCGCGTAGTGTATTTAGAAGCTCATCCAATTGGTCTTTGCTCTCAAAGCGACGCACCTGAAGTTTATTCCAGACTACTTCGCGCAGGGCGCGGTCGGTAGATTGGAGGTAATCGGAGGCTTTTTGAAGGGTTAGTTCCTCACCGTCGATATTGACGGTCATGGCCCCTACGATGGCGCCGTATTTGGCTTGTTCGGTTTGGATTTGGGTTTGAATCGGGATGTTTTCTTCACGGAAAATCTCGATGGCTTTTTTCATACTTCGCAACGTAATGTCGAAGCCGCTGTCTTTCAATTCGCCCAGATACGGGTTTTCCAGCGCTTTTTTGTCCAACTCGTTGCCGTAAGCGGAAAGGTGGGGCTGGAAATTTTCCACAAAATCGTTGAACTCCTTTTGGTATTGTTCGCTGCCCGTATCGCAGGTCATGCGAATATAACGCCACGCAAAGTTTTCGGAAAGGTAAGATTCCAATTCGCTTTTGTCCAGAAACCACTGGCGCAGGTCATTCACGGAATGAATTGCGCGTTTTTTAAGATTTTCGTAAAACGGTTGCAGTTGCTCCCACGTTGTTAATTCAAATTCTTCACCCAAAAAGGTACGTGCGGGACGTTGAGGGATGGTTATTGCTGACATAAAGCTAATTTTGCAATGTTTTGGTTTTGTTCACTAACAAAGGAAGCCAAAAAATGGTTTTATCAACAAAGAATGTCAAACAAGTAATTGACCCTAGGTAAAGACCGTTGAAAAGTTATTTGTAAATCTCTGTTTATCAGTATACTACTAACCGTTATGTTTTTAAATATTCTTCTGGTTGTCGGAACATTTGTTTTTATGGAGGGCTTTGCGTGGTTTGCGCACAAGTACATTATGCACGGATTGATGTGGAATTGGCACGAATCGCACCATGTGCATCACAAAGGATGGTGGGAAACCAACGATTTGTTCGGGATTATTTTTGGAGTTGCGGCCACGGCCCTGATTATGGTGGGTTCTGAAATTCAATCCCTACGCTGGTTGATGTACGTGGGCTTTGGTATTACACTTTATGGTATTTCTTACTTTATTTTTCATGACGTGATTGTGCACCGTCGGGTTAAAATCAAGTTTAAAACCAAAAATCGCTATCTAAATCGCATTATTCGGGCGCATTATGTGCACCACAAAGTGCATGAGCGCGACGGTGCCGAAGCATTCGGTTTTTTATACGCTCCCAAAAAATACGAAAAATCGTAGGGGCGGTGCCAAATCGTTGGACCGTTTACCACTCCCCTTTTTCTTTAAAAGTCAAATAGTAGTTTTGCAAAGGGCCTTTCTTTTATCTGAAAATACTGGACAATTATGAGAAATACGTTTTATCTCTGCGCGTTACTTTTTGCGCTTTCAATCAGTTCTTTTGGGCAAAAAAAGAAGAAGTCAGTGGCTACAAAGGATGCGATTTTGGTTTTTTCCAAGACAAAAGGCTATCGTCATGCCTCCATTCCGAAGGGAAAAGAAGCCTTAGTGCTGATGGGACAACAGAACAAATTTGCGGTAGATACCACCGAAGATGCGTCTGTTTTTACGCTTGAAAATCTAAAAAAATACAAAGCAGTTGTGTTTTTGAGCACCACTGGCAATATTCTGGACGAAACACAGCAGGCTGCTTTTGAGCAATATATTCGTGGGGGTGGCGGTTTTGTGGGGATCCACGCGGCGGCAGATACCGAATATGACTGGCCTTGGTATAATCAATTGGTGGGTGCTTATTTTTTGAGCCACCCCAAGCAGCAAAATGTGGATGTGGTAGTTCACGACCATACGCACCCTTCTACCGTGATGCTACCCGACCGTTGGAAGCGTTTTGACGAACTTTACAGTTACAAAAAGATAATATTAGGTATCAAAGTCTTAGCTACGCTCGATGAAAGTACGTACCAGGGAGGGGCCAATGGCGTAAACCACCCGTTTATATGGTACCGTGAGTTTGATGGAGGCCGTTCTTTCTATACAGGAGGAGGCCATACAGACGAGTCGTATGTTGAACCCTTATTTGTGCAACATTTGCTGGGGGGAATAGAGTATGCGATGGGTCGTAAATCCGCAAAGAAACCGATGTAAGGGGTTACGTTGGTAATTTAGTACAATCACGCGCAGTCGGTTCTTCTATTTTAAAGAGCCGGCTGCGTTTTTTTTATGCGCTTTTTTGAGGAGAGAATTCCCCGATTTAATGTCTTATGCGCGTTGGAATGGGTTTTTTATGATGAATGGAAACAAACTAGTGAAAATCATGAAAACGAATGTATTACTGCTGGCATTGCTCTTGGTTCAGGGGGTATCTTGGGCGCAGGATGGAACAAAATTTTTTAGTTTGGGCCTTCGGGCAGGGGCAAATCTTTCACAAGTGAGAGGGAATGATTTATCACTTGGAAATAATGCCAACACGTGGCAATTGAGTGATAAAAGTAACCGCGTATGGGGAGCTACGGGCGGGATTTTTATGCGGATTGGCCGTACTTTTTATGTACAACCCGAAATTATGTTTTCTCAAAAAGGAGGGCAATTTAGCCTGTACGATGGCTCGGCTACCACTACCAAGAGCTTTAAAATGTCTAATATAGATTTCCCATTGATGTTTGGGGTTAAAATTGCGCGTTTTTTGCGTATCAATGCGGGGCCAGTAGCGGCGTTTAATATCGGAAACAGCGGAAATTTGGAAGATGCTTTTAATGATTATACCAACGAAGATACGTTTGACGACGCTTTCCGTCGTGCATCTTTGGGGTATCAGGCAGGGATTGGAATTGACGTTGGTAAGTTAAACTTTGACCTACGCTACGAGGGAAATTTAACGGATGTTGTTAACCTTAAATTGGATAATCCGCAGGCACAGGCGCAATTTGAACGTAAACTCAATTTGTTGCAAGCTACCATCGGCTTTGCTTTTTAGATGACATAGTTAATGCCTGACGGCTTACTTAACAAAGAAAGGGTTAAAGAGGATGAAAGCAGCAAATTGCTTCGGCCCTTTAACCCTTCTGTTTTTGATGTCTTCTTGA
>JAIXPV010000015.1 GCA_027486105.1 Runella sp.
CCTTTTAGTTTTAACAACCCAGAATAAGTCGTGGGAAACTCCCCCTTAAGTTGTTCGACAATGTATTTGGCAGTTTGGTGCAAGTTGCGAGCCCTGGAATAGTAACCTAGGCCCTGCCAGAGTCGAATGACCTCTTGCTCAGGAGCATTGGCTAAATCCTGGACTGTGGGATAAGCCTCTGTAAAGCGTTCATAATATGGTAATCCCTGCGCAATACGGGTTTGTTGTAGAATAATTTCCGAGAGCCAGATATAGTAGGCGTTGCGGGTGCGTCGCCAGGGTAAATCACGGTGGTGAAACTCATACCATTTAATGAGCTCGTTGGCAAAAAACTTGTTATTCAATGGTTTTAGAATGTTTGTTTTGAAATTAAGGCGTAAAAGATTTTCGCATTTTGTCGAAATTATACTACTTTTGTGCGCTCAAAATAAGCCGATTGCAAAATAGATTGGCCCCGTTGGATTTTGAAACTAATATTACAGAGAATAACAGTTTTATAACCTTAAAGTTTAAAAAAGTGACGAAAGCAGACTTAATTGCAGCAGTTGCCGATCAAACCGGCATCGAAAAGGCACACGTTTCTGAAACAGTTGAAGCGTTTTTCACAGTAGTAAAAGACTCATTAGCCAAAGGTGAGAACATTTATGTTCGTGGTTTTGGTAGTTTTGTTAACAAAAAACGCGCTAAAAAAGTAGCTCGTAACATTTCTAAGAACACAGCAATCGTTATTGACGAGCATTATGTTCCAAGTTTTAAGCCTGCTAAAGTATTTGTTGAGCAAGTAAAAGGCTCAGAAAAGTAATTCCAACGGCACGTAGGAGCTGCCTAAAATGTTATGAACCGTTCAATCCTGATTGTTATTTTATTGGCTACTGTACTCATTGGTGGGCTTTACAGTTTACCAAAAGTCGTTGTTAAAAGTCAAGAGCGACAACTTTCAGAAGGAAAAGACAGTACTCAGGCACCTGCTTCGGGCCAAACCGAAACAACTTCGAGCACTACTGAATCTCATACAGCACCATTGACTGCCGAACAACAAAACGCAGTCGCGGCTCTTTCTCAGCAGTTGGTTTCTGCTCGGGATTCAAAGCAAAAAGGAGGTGCAGCTCTAAAGCTTTCTGATTTTTATCTGAACATCAGAAAATTTGATAGCGCCGCAAAGTATGCAGAGACGCTTGCTTTGTTGGAACCTGCCGAGCCTAATTTGCTTCGTGCTGGCGACCGTTATTATGATGCGTTTAGTTTTGCAGTTGACACCAAAAAGTCCTCAGCATTAGGTGCTAAGGCCAGAGAATGGTACCAAAAAGCGCTTGATAAGAACCCTGCTCTTCTCAATGCAAAAGCAAACATGGCGATGACCTATGTTTCTACCGATACACCAATGCAGGGCATCTTGTTGTTGAGAGAAGTTTTGGCAAATGACCCAACTAATGAAGTAGCTTTGTTTAATTTGGGACTTCTATCAATGCGTTCAAACCAGTACGAAAAAGCAGTTGAACGGTTTCGGCAATTGTTGAAAGGAAACCCGATGAATTCAAAAGCTCGTTTTTATTTGGGAGTTTCATTGGCTCAAACGGGAAAGAATAAAGAGGCGTTGGAAGAACTGTCGGTCGTGAAAGGTCAGGAAAAAGACCCTACCATTCAAGCGGCGATTGCAGAGTTGGAAAAAGACTTAAAATAAAACTACCGTTATTCGCGGTAATTAAAAACGAATAACAAGCGGTCTATGACTGCTGTAACATACTAATTAACTTAAAAATTGTAAAGCTATGCCTTGCGGAAAGAAAAGAAAAAGACACAAAATCGCTACTCACAAACGGAAAAAGCGCCTCAGAAAAAATCGTCATAAGAAGAAGTAATTTTATCCCAAAACCAAGGTGCTTTTCAACCTTGGTTTTGGGTTTTATAAACTTCTTCAAATGCCTTTTTGACTATGTAGTTGTTTTGAACCATTCGTAAGGTTTACGGAATGGTTTTCACCTTAGATCCTTACAAAACATTGAGTAGCGAATTAATCATCAGTGCCTCACAAAAAGGGACACGCATAGCGCTTTTGCAACAAAAGCGCCTTGTGGAGTACCATGTGGAGGAGTCGGAAAACAGTTTTACGGTCGGTGATATTTATTTAGGAACTGTTCGTAAACTCGTTACTGGTTTGAACGCTGCTTTTGTTGACATCGGATACGAAAAAGATGCTTTTCTACATTACCATGATTTAGGTGCAAACGTACAGTCGCTTAACAAATTGACCAAAGAGGTTATTGCTAAGCGGATGAATTCTGGCAAATTGAATAACTTTAAAATGGAGCCAGAAATTGACAAACTTGGAAAAATTGACAAAGTGTTGGGCAAAAATCAGCCCATACTGGTTCAAGTTGTCAAAGAACCTATTTCTACCAAAGGCCCCCGTTTATCCTGCGACATTTCTATTGCAGGTCGCTACGCGGTGTTAGTTCCCTTTTCAAATTCAGTCAATATCTCTAAAAAAATTACGGATAAGGCTGAACGTACCCGTTTACATCGATTGATGACATCGGTGAAACCCGCTAATTTCGGCATTATTGTTCGCACCGTAGCTGCCAATAAGGAAGTTGAAGAATTGGATAGAGATATTCAAAACTCCATTCAGAAGTGGGAAAACGGGATGAAAATGCTTACCGAAGCCAAACCCCGTGACCGAATTATCGGGGAGATGAATCGGGCGTCGTCCATTATGAGAGATTTACTGAATGATACTTTTGACAGTATCACGGTGGATACCAAAGATATGTACGACGACATCAAAGGGTTTATTCACACGATTGCGCCTGATAAAGAGAAAATTCTCAAACTATACAGCGGCAAAAATAAACTGTTTGAGCAGGTAGGTCTTGAAAAGCAAATTAAATCATTGTTTGGACGCTCGGTTAGCCTTCCAGGAGGTGGGTATCTCATCGTAGAACACACCGAAGCACTCCACGTGATAGATGTCAACAGCGGTAACAAGTCCAATAACGAGGAAAATCAGGAAGACACGGCACTGCACACCAACATTGAAGCGGCGAAAGAAATTGCCCGCCAATTGCGCTTGCGTGATATGGGCGGAATCATTGTGGTAGACTTCATTGACATGAAGAAAGCCGAGCACAAAAAGCAACTTTACGACGAAATGAAAGCCGAAATGAAGGCCGACCGTTCGAAGTTTACGTTGCTCCCGCTGACAAAGTTTGGGTTGATGCAGATCACTCGCCAACGGGTTCGTCCAGAAATTAACATTGTGACTCGCGAAGTGTGTCCAACGTGTAATGGAACCGGTACGATTCAGCCCAGTATCTTGATTTCGGATATTATTGAAAATAACCTTGAATATCTCCTTACCCGTCAAAATGAACAAAAGGTGTCGGTAGCCCTTCATCCGTACTTGCACGCGTACTTTACGGCGGGATTCCCGTCGCCCCGACTCAAGTGGTTGTTTAGATATAAATCGTGGGTTAAACTTTTGAAAGACAGCTCATTGGCTGTGACAGAGTTTAAATTCTATGATAAATACGGTGAAGAAATAGAAATCGCAGCAACTTGATTTCTTTAAAACATTGATAAAGGGTTAAGAGTTAAAAGTTAGGGGGTTAATGAGACCTTTAATCTTTGACTTTTAACCCTTAACTTTTTAACTATGAAATTTACAACTTTAGCCATCCGCACATGGCGTTTTTTTTCAATGATTGCGGTGTTTGGTATATCTATTTACAGTTACAGTCTTTTTAGTGCTGATGTTGGTGTACACTTTGATGCCTTCGGTAAAGCCGACGAGTTTATTGGAAAATCTGATGTTTTCTATATTCTGGTCGCTTTGATAGTGGCCAACAATGTGCTTTTCCCCGCCTTGGGCCGTCAACTCATTAAATTACCGAGTCATCTTTTGCCCATTCCGAACCAAACCGAATGGTCCGCTCAACGCGATGACCTCAACGAGCATATACAAAACTGGATTTTTAGCTTGGTTGCAATGATTAACACCATCATTGCCATGACGGTATTTGTTCTTGCCACGGTAAATAATGAATTTACCTTTAAA
>JAIXPV010000741.1 GCA_027486105.1 Runella sp.
AGGAATTTCAGAATGCGATTTATCGTCCGCAAACGCACCATGTACTAGCCGCCAAAATTGGAGAAAACGGCACCATCGAAGCCATCACCCACAGCCAAGCCACCCCCGACCAGGTTCTTGGGGCGATTCCTGCCAATATCGGCTATACCCTACTAGGCGCTGATTTTGTGTCGGCGGGCCACGGTGCCAGTATTTTGTACAACATTGAGCATAAATCAGCCACGTTGTGGCAAAATAAACTACCCGTTCATACTGGAATCTGGCGCAGTGTCGGGATGTTTCCCAATACATTTGCCATCGAAAGCTTTATCAACGAATTGGCCCATAAAACGGGCAAAGACCCACTCAAAATGCGTTTGGAATTGCTGACTGGCACCGAGCAAATCAACCAACGTTACAAAAAAGTATTGGAAACGCTGGCCGAAAAGAGCGGGTGGAATCAGCCCAAAGCGGCGGGGATTGGGCGTGGCATTGCCATCGGCAACGACCGCAAGAGCATTGCTGCGGCAGTGATTGAAGTGATGATAGTTAATAATCAAATTCAGGTAAAAAAGGTAACGCAGGTGCTCGACGCAGGTTTAGCCATCAATCCTGAGGGGATTCGGATGCAGGTAGAAGGTGCCACCATGATGGGGATTACGGCCGCGCTGTATGAAGGTTTAACTATCAAAGATGGGCAAATAACCGCCACCAATTTCCACGAATACCCCATGACAAAACTTTCCGATACCCCTGAAATTGAGGTAATTATTCTGGAGGGGCACTCCGAGCCTTACGGCGTAGGTGAGCCTCCTCTCGCACCAGTAGCGCCCGCGATTGCGGCAGCTGTTTTTGATTTAACGGGTAAAAATCTGAGAACCTTACCGCTCAAGTTGAGCTAAAATAAATCGTTGCCAAGGTTTTGAACCCAAGACCTCGGCAACGTTCGTTGTCTTTATTCGGCCCGTACAATCAGTTCGGGCTTTATGGTGTCGTATTGATTGAGGCGAAGCCAAAGTTGCGCCAACACCACGACGTCTTCTTTGCAGTAACGACGGATTCGGTCGAGGTCTTTTTCGGCGTAATAAACGCGGGTCACGTCTTCGCCGCTGATGTCTGATTTGCTACTCGGAATACCAAACAGCGCCGCCAATAAATCCAACTGTGCGAAGCTTTTATAATCACCAAAACGCCACATATCGAGTGTGTCCTGATGAAGAATTTCCCACGGTTTTTTACCCGAAAGTTTTAAAGAATCAGGCAGCGTAATTCCATTGACAAGCATTCGACGACACAGAAAAGGGAAGTCAAACTCCTTGCCGTTGTGAGCGCAAAGAACGAGTTGATTTTGGGGATATTTTTCAATCAACTCTTTAAATTCCAACAAAATCGCCTTCTCGTCGTCGCCCGCAATGGTTTTCACTTTAAAGCGTGGCTGCTCGTCGGCAGAAACCCAATACAGCGCTCCTACTCCGATGCAAATGATTTTGCCGAATTCAGAATAAATAGCCGCCCGACGGTAAAACAGATCAAACGCCGAGACATGTTCGTCATTGCGGATATTGGCTGCTTTTCGTTGCCATTGTTCTTGCATTCGTTCGTCTAGCAAGTCAAACGATGCTTTAGCTGACACCGTTTCGAGGTCAATAAAAAGAATATTCTTGGCAACTCGGCGAAGTTCTTGCATCTCGCGTTTCGAGGTTATTTAGGAAATCTCATTTTATAATCCACTTTAACATTGCCCTTGGTAATGTCGGTGAGGCGTTTTTTGAGCATCTGCCGTTTAAGCATTGGCAGATAGTCCGTAAACAGTTTGCCCTCCAAGTGGTCGTATTCATGCTGAATGATACGCGCCGCCATACCTTCAAAGGTGTCTACGTGCTCATTCCAATCAATATCTCGGTATTTGATTTTAATAAATTCAGGGCGATATACATCAGCTCTGATTCCCGGAATACTGAGGCATCCTTCTTCAAACGCCCATTCGTCACCCGTTTCTTCCAACACCTGTGGATTAATAAATACTTTTTTAAAGCCTTCCAAACTTGGGTCTTTGTCCTCCTCTTCTTCGTCTTCATTAAGAGGCGTACCATCTACCACAAACAACCGGATACTTTGTCCGATTTGGGGAGCCGCCAAACCAATACCCGAAGAATCGTACATGGTTTGGTACATATTTTCTACCAATTCGGGCAGGTTGATTTCGTCTTTTTCAATGGGGCGAGCCACTTTTCGTAATACGGGGTCGCCATATGCTACTATTGGAAAAATCATTGTTAATTGTTGTCCTTTTTAATGGTTTATTGGGCAAAACGCCCATGAGAGGATTTCATCGTTGGCTTTCAATAAACGATTGCAAAATAATGGTCGCACTGACCTTGTCAATATTACCTTTATTGCGGCGATCACTTTTTTTGGAACCCATCGAAATCATGGTCTGTAGCGCCATACTACTGGTAAAGCGCTCATCGTGTTCGTATACGGGAGTATCGGGAAACGCTTTTTTAAGTTGTTTGATGAAGCCTTTCACGTGTGGCGTGTTGTTGGTGTCGGTATTTTCCAACGTACGGGGCATCCCTACCACAAATACATCCACGATTTCGTTGGCGGTATAACGTTTCAAAAAATCAATTAATTCAAATGAGCGTACCGTTTCTAAGGCCGTCGCAATAATCCGTAACGGGTCGGTAACTGCCAATCCGGTTCGTTTTGAGCCATAATCAATGGCAAGAATTCGCCCCATTGGTTTGTTTTGTTTAAGTACGTTACCCGTTTATTATTTACTAGACATAAGCCGAGAAATATCTCTATATTTGATATTCTCTCAGCGCTCATGACAGGGTAAATTGACAATTAAACCACAAATATAGTAGAAAAATCGTCAGCCTTTGGCGTAACTGGTTCATAAAAGGCTTTCCGACAAATGACAATTTGACAGTTAAAGCCTCCTCGCATCATTCTTTTATATCTTGGGTAAGTCCAAACTTTTGCTTGTTAAATATTGTTAAAAAGTAGAATTTTGGATACCGTTTTTTTTGCCACAGACGTTATGTGGGTGCATTTTTGACGTGTGAATTGTAAAAACACAAAAACCTAAAAATAAACAGTAATTAAAACCAAAACCAAAATAAAAAGTCATGAATCAGAATTGGAAATCATTGGCATTGGTTGGGCTCATTTCAAGCGCAGTTACCGTGGGAAGTGTAAAGCTTTTGGGCGGGATTGATGACTCAAAGGATGTCATTTTTACGGAAGCAAGCGCTCCTTCCCTAAATCGTTTTACTGGGGGAGTTGCTCCTGGGGCAGCGGCCGATTTTACGTACGCCGCCGAAGTCTCTACCCCTGCTGTCGTACACATTAAAGCCTCGGCCACACGCCAGGCCCAACAACGGGGCATGGACATCTTCGACTTGTTTGGCGAAGATTTTGGAATGCGCCGTAGCGGTCCACAAAAACAGGAGTCGTCGGGTTCAGGCGTGATTGTCAGCGCGGATGGCTACATCGTTACCAACAACCACGTGGTGGAAGGTGCAGAAGAACTGGAGGTAGTTATGTCAAACAAACGTACCTATAAAGCCAAAGTAATCGGCACTGACCCTTCTACCGATATTGCCGTGATTCAGATTCCCGCCAAAGACCTACCTGCGTTGACGTTTGGCAACTCCGACGCCATCAAAGTAGGTGAGTGGGTAGTAGCAGTAGGAAATCCGTTTAACCTGGAATCGACCGTTACGGCGGGGATTGTGAGTGCCAAAGGCCGCGGTATCGGAATCCTAGCCGAAAAGTTTCAGCAACAGTCACGCGCACGCGGCAGCCAATTTAAAGGCGATACTCCGCTAGAGTCGTTTATCCAAACCGATGCAGTCGTAAACCCTGGCAACTCAGGTGGGGCCTTGGTCAACCTGAAAGGTGAATTGGTGGGTATCAATACCGCCATTGCCAGCCCTACTGGCAGCTACGCTGGTTATGCTTTTGCGGTACCTTCGAGCCTAGTAAAAAAAGTATCCAGCGATATCATCAAATACGGTGGTGTACAACGTGGCTACATTGGTATTATCCCCGAAGAGCTTGACAGTAAGAAAGCTGAACAGTATGACGTAAAAGTAGCCACGGGGATTTATGTACAAGGCTTTGGCGAAGGCAACAGCGCCGCCAAAGATGCAGGCTTGAAAGTAGGTGACGTCATCACGAAAGTAGACGGTGTTGAGGTAGATTCTGACCCCAAATTCCGTGAATTAGTAGCCCGTAAGCGTCCTGGAGAGAGTGTTGTTCTGACCGTTAACCGTGGCGGTAGCGTAAAAGACTACAGTGTTATGCTCCGCAACCGTGAAG
>JAIXPV010000601.1 GCA_027486105.1 Runella sp.
GAGTAATAGAAAAAGAAAAAATGCCTGTTTTTAATCGCTTCTACTTGTTATTCAGCCTGTTGTTTTCGGGGTTGGTTCCCCTTTTTTCGTATGAATTGCCCGTTGAAACATTGCCGACGGTTGTTGAAAAAACGCAAACACTATCGCCCATCATCCTTTCTCAGTCACTTACTCCCCAAAAAAACGCTTCAATTTCAGTGGTTACGGATACGCTGCCTTGGTTGACCTATCTTTGGGGTCTCTATGGGGTAATTACCCTTGCCTTTCTGCTTCGTTTCAGTAAAAATCTGTATTCTTTTTGGCAACTGATTCACACCCATCCGGTCGTGGGAAAGGGTGAAATGAAACTGGTATTGATAGTGCAGAACAATACTCCTTACAGCTTTGGTAAGTATGTTTTTGTTAATCATCAAGCCTTTGAACACGACGAAATAGAACCTGAAATTTTGCAACATGAGCAGGCGCACATCCGTCAGCGTCATACGTTGGATGTGCTGTTTATCGAACTTGCTCTGGCATTTTGCTGGTGGAATCCTGCCGTGTGGCTATATCGCAGGGCTATCAAGCTTAATCACGAATTTTTGGCCGATGATTGGGTGATCAAAACCCACCAAAATCCGCCTGCGTATCAGTATCTATTGCTACATAAAATAAGTCAGCATAGTGGTATGACATTGTCCAGCTCTTTCAATTATCTCCTCACCAAAAAACGGTTTAAAATGATGAACAAATTCACTTCAAGGAAGCGGGCATACTTGCTTCAAACGATAGCTTTATGCGTTTTTTCAGCGTTGGTCTTTGTCTTTAGCGACATCAGTTTTGCACAAAATGCGCCTAAAGTTGTTCCCCAATCAACGACTGAGGCTGATTTTGCTAAAGAGGGAGTTTCGCAGGCATTGGTGGAGGAGTATCAAACAATTATTCAAAAATATATCCGGAAACTAAGCAAAAGAGGGCTTACTATACTTGAGCAGCCAAAAGAAGCAGATCGTGCCCGTTTGGAGACTATATTCAAAGCAATGAGCAAAGAGCAACAATACCAACAAAAATATGTCATGGAGCCCCCATTAAAACCTTTCGGACGTATAACCCCTACGGAAGAAGACTTCGAAAGCTACAAAGACGGAAAAATGTTCGGAGTATGGGTCGATGAAAAAAAAGTCCCCAATACTGCATTGAACAAGTACAAAGCGAGTGATTTTTCGCATGTATTTGTTAGTCGGCTGTATAAAAATGCGCAGGCAACGATTGGCTATAAATATAAATTTCAGTTGGATTTGATGACCAACGCGTATTATGAAAAATACCGTTCGGAAAGACTGGCGGATAAGCGCTACTCTTTACATTTTAATATTGAAAAAATGATGCTGAACAAAAAATTTGAGTGAGAAACAAATCAATGAATGCATAAAGTCTTTTGTTTGTTGATGCAGTTTACGTCACTACATTTACAATTCGTTTGGGCACTACCACTACCTTTTTAGGGGCTTTGCCTTCCAGCCATTTCTGAACGGTAACGTGTAACGTCGGCAAGGTTCAAAACCTTGCCGACGTTGGTTTTTACAACACTACGTTCACAATTCGTTTTGGCACTACAACTACCTTTTTAGGGGCTTTGCCCTCGAGCCATTTCTGAACCGTTTCGTTGGCCAATACGCCCTGCTCAATATCTTCTTTGGACATATCTACGGGGAAGGGAATGTTGGCGCGCACTTTGCCATTGATTTGAATCGGATATTCAAATGCGCTTTCTTCCAAGTATTTAGGATTGAATACGGGGAATGACGCCAAAGAAAGGGTACCTGCTTCGTTGCCCAATGCCACCCACAATTCTTCGGTAATGTGCGGCGCATACGGTGCCAGCAGAATAAGCATATCTTGTAAAATCGCCTTTTTATGGCATTTCAAATCGCTCAAATCATTAACTGCAATCATAAACGTAGACACGACCGTATTGAACGAAAGCCGCTCGATGTCCTCTTCCACGCGTTTGATGGTGCGGTGCAATACTTTCAACTCCTCGGCGGTCGGCTCGGCATCGCTCCATTTTTGTTTGCCGCTCTGGTCTTCATAAAACAACCGCCAAAACTTACGCAGGAAGTTGAACGTACCGCTGATGCCGTTCATGTTCCATGGCTTTGCGTCGGTCAATGGCCCCAAAAACATTTCGTACATACGCAGCGTATCGGCCCCGTATTTTTCAACGATGTTGTCAGGATTGACGACGTTAAACTTCGATTTGGACATTTTTTCTACTTCCCATCCGCAAACGTATTTTCCATCTTCCAAAATAAATTCGGCATTGATGAAATCTTCGCGCCAGTTTTTGAAAGCGGCTACGTCAAGGATGTCGTTGTCAACAATGTTTACATCTACGTGTAATTTGGTGGTTTCGTATTGGTCCTTTAAGCCGTAAGAAACAAAAACTGGGTGTCCGCTTTCGCTTGATTTCAAACGATACACAAAGTTGCTTCGTCCCTGAATCATGCCCTGATTCAACAACTTTGCGGCAAACTCTTCGTGCGGTACGAGGCCCAAATCTTTCAGAAATTTATTCCAGAAACGGCTGTATAGCAAGTGCCCCGTGGCGTGCTCGGAGCCGCCCAAATAAAAGTCAACGCGCTGCCAATAGTTGATGGCTTTTTTTGAGGCAAAGGCGTCGTTGTTTTGCGGGTCCATGTAGCGATACCAATACCACGAGGAGCCAGCCCAGCCGGGCATGGTGCTCAATTCGTATTCGTATTCATTTTTATATTTCCAGCCTTCAGCGCGGCCCAGTGGCGGTTCGCCCGTTTCGGTGGGGAGATATTTGTCGATTTTGGGCAGTTCTAAAGGCAATTCACTTTCATCAATCAAATAAGGAACATCGTCTTTAAAATAAACGGGTACTGGCTCACCCCAGTAGCGCTGACGGCTAAAAACCGCATTGCGAAGGCGGTACTGCACTTTACCTTTGCCCAGTTTACGCTCTTCCAACCAGCCAATCAACGTATCGGTGGCCTCTTTGTAGGTCATACCGTTGATGATGCCCGAGTTGATGTAAGTCCCTTCTTTGGTGTTATCGGCCTGTTGGTCAATGTCTTTTTGGCTATCCAAAATCGGGATAATCGGCAATCCAAAGTTTGTGGCAAAGTTCCAGTCGCGCTGGTCGCCCGACGGTACGCCCATGACGGCCCCCGTTCCGTAGCCGGCCAACACGTAATCGGCCAAGAAAATGGGTACTTTTTCATCACTCAGCGGATTGGTGCAATAGCTGCCCGTAAACACGCCCGTCACTTTCTTTTCGGCCATGCGGTCTACTTCGCTGCGGCTGGCTGCCCATTTGATGTAGGTTTCGACGGCTTCTTTTTGCTCAGGAGTGGTCAATTCCAACGCCCATTCGTGCTCGGGAGCCAACACCATGAAGCTTACACCGTAGATGGTGTCAACGCGCGTGGTGAACACCTCGATATTAAGGCCCTCTTTATTTTCACTTGCTACTTTAAACTTCACACTTGCCCCTACGCTTTTGCCTATCCAGTTGCGTTGTTGCTCCTTCAAGGGCTCGGGCCAGTCGATGGTGTCTAAGCCAGTCAACAGACGGTCGGCGTAGGCGGTGATGCGCATGGCCCACTGTTTCATCAATTTACGCTCTACTGGAAAGCCTCCGCGCTCCGAAACACCATCTTTTACTTCGTCGTTGGATAATACCGTTCCTAAGCCTGGACACCAGTTGACGTACGATTCTTCGGGGAACGTAAAGCGGTATTTCAACAACAGGATTTGTTGCTCCTTTTCGTTCATGGCGTTCCAGTCTTCGGCGGTAAAGTCAGGCGTTTCTTCGTCGCAGACGGCATTGGCGGCGGCGGAGCCTCCTTTTTCAAACTGCGTCACCAAGTGGGCTATGGGCAGGGCTTTGTCGGCGTCTTTGTCGTAATAATGATTGAACAATTGCATGAAAATCCACTGCGTCCATTTGTAATAATTGGGGTCAGACGTGCGGACTTCGCGGCTCCAATCGTAGCTGAAGCCGATGTTTTTCATTTGACTGATAAACGTGCTGATATTTTGCTCGGTGGTGATGGCAGGGTGTTGGCCCGTTTGGATGGCATACTGCTCGGCAGGAAGGCCGAAGCTATCGAACCCCATCGGGTGCAATACGTTAAAGCCTTTAAGTCTTTTATAACGCGAAATAATGTCAGAAGCAATGTAGCCCAGCGGGTGCCCTACGTGTAGCCCAGCTCCCGAAGGATAAGGAAACATGTCGAGGACATAATACTTGGGTTTATTGTGGTCAATATCAGTTCTGTAGGTTTGGTTGTCTTCCCAAAACTGCTGCCATTTTTTTTCAATTTCGCGGTGATTGTATTCCATAGTTAGTATTCAGTAGTGAGCAGTGAGTAGTGAGAATGGCTTAAATACTTAACTAATTCCCTCATAATCACTGACAACAATAGACAATTGTGTTAATTAGGGCGCAAAATTACGGCTTTTCAGTGACTTTTGGGTTTTGGGGCTGAAATTGTTATTTTTGAAAAAAAAACGGTCCGAGATTATGGTCGCATTGGATGAATACGTACTCCGGCTTCCCGATGAAATTCGGTGGGATGATGCCGCGTTTTTGGCGTTTTGTCGCATGAACGACGAACTCAACATCGAACGAGATGCCGATGGAAATA
>JAIXPV010000064.1 GCA_027486105.1 Runella sp.
GCTAAAAAAATAGGGCTTTTACTTCGTCGTTCACTAATCCTTTGTCAAACGCCTGCCCCATCAAGACGGTTTGGCGGAGTTCGGTCTGGTTCATCGGAAAGACATACACCTTGTCTTTTTCTTCGTCAATCAATTCTTCTATTTGTAAGCAGAGTGTATCTTTTTGGTGAGCATCCAACGTGCCCAAAAAACACGAATACTGCACTCTGTACAAGCCCGCCTGCTTACAGATTTTAGCCACTTTGGTGCGCGCTTTGTCGTTTTCGATGTCGTATAATACCCAGATGATCATTTTTTAATTGTCGAATGTCGATGGCTGATGGCCTATTTGTGCGTCTGACTTTCTTTATGCTATCAATGAATTGGCTAAATTGTGGGCGTCGAGTTGGATGGTGTGCGAGCGCGTTAGGTTACGATTCCGAAAGCGAATCGGGTCATCGTCCATAAACTTGTTGAAGGCCGTCACGAGCAGGGCTTTGCCCTCGGCATTGAGCGTGAGGCCATTGGCCAAAGTATCAGTATGAGATTTATTTACTTTTTTACCCGAAAACAACCGAAACACTACTTCGTCGGCATAGACCCGATAAGGTTCAATAAAATCATAGACCATGCTCAATTGATTGTAGTCGTCGCGGTGCAAAAAGCCCACGTAAGGATCAATACCCGCCACAATGAGCGTTTTTTCGATTTTTGAGTACATTATCCCATAGGCATAATTCAAAAAAGCATTGAAGGCACCTTGGGCAGGGCGCATGGAACGGCCACTAAACTTATACTCAGGAGGCATCACAAAACTCAACGTCTCGAAGTACAACCGCCCCGCCGTGCCTTCCAACCCGCGCAGGGTATCGGCTATTTCGGCTACTTTGGTAGCTTCGAGGCTACCAATAGATACCGACAAGGCTTCGATACGGCTGATTTTGTCGTTCAAAAAATCGGCCGGTCCGCCGGTGCGGTGCTGGGGGCGGTGTTTTTTGAGGTCTTTGATGAAATTGAGTTGGTTGTCGAGTTTGGTCAACAACCATTCTTTGGTCCACTTCACCCCCGTGGCGTTGAGACTGGCTTCGAGTTGGCATTTACGGATTTTGGTGGTACTACCCAATTTGCTGTGCCATACCCGCCCGATGGGGCTGCCGTCTTGTTCTGCAAAAACGATGTCCACATTAAACTTCATGGCCAATTTGATGGCATCGGTGCTGAGCGACGTACCCGTAGTGAGCAAGATGTGCGTTATTTTATTGGCTGAGTATTGCTTTTTCTCAACCTCGCCTTTGTCGTTTTTGCGCCTAATCTCAAACAGTTCATCTTTGACGTGAACGTAAGTGCCGTAAGTGTTAACGTGGAGTTGCATTTTACTTCAATCTTTTCGTGCGTTCCAAAATCTCTCTATCTTTCTCAATTTCAGCCCTTAGCTCCTCTTCAGTGGGCAAATACGTGAGGTATTTTGAGGCAAAAAGCTGCTGACTATCTTTGAGTACCGAATATTTGACCACTGCTTCGTTTTTTTCAGAACAAAGCACAATACCGATAGTAGGATTATCGCCTTCGGGTCGTTTGAGGTCTTCGTACATCCGCACGTACATGTCCATTTGTCCAATGTCTTTATGGGTCAATTTTCCTATTTTTAGGTCAATCAACACAAAGCATTTGAGCAAATAATTGTAGAAAACAAGATCTATTTTGAAGGATTCATCGTCGGCTTTTATGAGCTGCTGTCGTGCCACAAATGCGAATCCCTTGCCTAATTCGAGCAAAAATTGTTGAATGTTGTCCAAAAGTCCTTGCTCTAAATCATCTTCATACAATTTGTGATTATCGGGCAACTGCATAAAATCCAGCACATACGGATCACGAATAAAATCTAAGGGCGATGTAGGTAGTGCTTTGATTTTCTCTATTCCTTCTTGTCGGATGCCCTCGTCAAACTGACTCGAAAGCAATCGTTCATAGTACAAAACCTCAACTTGACGCTCCAAAGCCCTACTCGACCAAGCATTATCAGCAGCTTCGTTCATATACCAGTAACGCGCTTTTTCGTTATTGACTTTACTTAAAATACGGTACTGCGTCCATCCCAATTCGTGGCGCAGTGCGTCACGAATTGGGAATTTTTGAAAAAATAGCCGCATATATCGAAGGTTACTTTGGTCAAACCCTGCGCCAAATTCATTGGTCAGTCTCTCGGCCAACTGTTTCAAAAGGGCTTTTCCATATTCAGCACGGCTTTCACCTGCTTGTTCTTGTTCTACAATTTGCTGACCGATAGACCAATAGAGATCCACCATCGCAAAATTTACCGCCGTTTTTACACGGGTGCGCGCCTGCTCGATAAGCTGCTTGATATGCTGGTAAAAATCGTTATCTAACGTCATTGTGTCATATTGTTATGATACTCCCATACCCTCGCGCAACGGACTTACCCAGGCCGATATTATTGGGCAGCAGGGCATTGGTGGTGAATGTACCGCCAAAGCCGAGCATTTTGGTGCTTTTGAAACCCGTAACGACGGGTTCGGTGGCGTTGAGTTTGACCATGATGCGTTGCTCTTTGGGCAAGTTCAGCCCCGCCGCCTCGCATACGGTCAGGATGTTGGCGGTGAGGGTACGCTTCAAAATAGCTTGTTGCGCGTCGGGGGTGGCATCGCGGTATTCGGCGTAGTTTTTTTGGTTGAGGCCGAGCCAAAGCGTCTCGAAGCGGTAGCTATGGAGGTCGTCGGAGAGGCCGATGGTAGCCTGCTGGTGACTGATGTTTTTGCTCAACACAGGAAACCCACGCCCTTCGATGTCCAAATGGTTGATTTTTAAGAACAGTTCGACCAGCAGCCCCGCCGCCTCGCCCAACCCCACGAGTGTAGGCACGCTCCCCAGCACCTTGTACTGCACGAGTGGGTACGCGTAGCGGTAGCGGGGTGTCTCGCCAGCCTCGGTCTCGAAGTGATTGTGCAGCAACGGCGAGTGTTCTTTAAAAACATTGCCAAAATAGCCGCGCAATTTATGCCCATCCCGCACCCGCAAGGGTATTTCAGGGAATGTGATGGTGGTGAGGGGGATGTCAATTAGGGTGATTTGTGTATGGGTCATAGCATTTCAGGCGGGGTGTATTTGTTATTAGTCTTTGTGCGGATAAAGCCTGTTTCGGGGTTGTAATCATCGGTTTGAGCGATTTTTAGATATTCAATTCCTAACTTTTTGTTGAATACTTCTAAATGCTCACAATAGAATTTAGGTATTGCTATGATACGTTGATGAAAATCTCTTTTAAAGTATTTCTCGAAATGCTCCTTAGCTTTTGGCTTCTTTTCGGCCATATTTTCAAAAGCCTCTTTAGCCTCAATAGCCCGTTTGTCACAAATCACATATACCGACGTGGTATTTTTGTTTTCCTCTATGATTGCAAAATCTGATACATAATACCAAGGCTCTTTTGGTTCACCATCATACCGAAGTGCTTTTATTGCTTGAAAAAGCTTCTTTGATTCATCAAAAGAGCTTTTGTCAGAAATACCTGTAAAATACGATTCAACAAGTTCTAAATACTCTGATTCAAAGTATTCACTTTTTGCCCCCAAAGCTTTTTTTGCTTGGTTGTAGGTGGGTAGCCCATAAATTTTTTGACAATCTCCAAAATCAACAATATAAAGTGGTAAATGCGGCTTGTCAGGTTTCTGAGGATTAGCTTCTCGATTAATACGGCCCGCTACCTGGACAATGGAATCAATTGGCCCTATATCTCGGAAACCCATGTCAAAATTCAAATCTACCCCAGCTTCAACTACTTGTGTAGCTATTAATATTGGGGATTTTTTAAACCGAAGATCTAATTTTAGCCTTTCGATAAAATACACACGGTCAATAGGAGTTAGGTTAGTCGAAAGGCAATAAATAGGGTTTTGAAGGTTGTTTTCCTCTAAATAGGCTTGAATGGTGCCGTATAAATCTATACTTCGATTGACCTTATTGACCACAATCAAACATGATTGATTAGGTTTCCAGTTCGGCTTGA
>JAIXPV010000632.1 GCA_027486105.1 Runella sp.
CGACACTGCCTCAGAAGCCGTACGTCCGCGTTGGTAGAGTTCCTGACGATAACGCGTTAAGAAGTAAACCGTCCCGTCGGAAGCAATACCGAAAGTAATACTGAAAACCAGAATCGTAGTGGGCTTAAAATGGATATTAAAATAACCCATAATCCCCGCCGTTAAGGCCAAAGGAATAAGACACGGAAGTTTGGACAGCAAAATAATGGGAATTGAACGGAAAAGTACCATCCCGACAATGGCAATCAAAACGATGGCAATCAACAGACTTTCGTACAAATTGCCCAACAAATAATCGTTGCTCTTCAAAAACACTAGGCTGTGCCCAGTCAGACTGACCTTATACTGCGAAGGATTAAAAATAGAGTCAACTTTCGGACGTATTTGATTAATAAGGTCTTTGATTCGCTCCGAGCCCACATCCGCCATTTGAAAACTCACCCGCGTAATACTGCGGTCTTCGTTCATAAATGAGTTTAATTGTTTTACACCTCGGTTGTCTCCCTGCACATAATCAGTCAGTTTTGAAAGCTCCAATGCCCCTGGCAACACGTAATATTTGGCTTCTCCTCCACGATACGCCTGATACAAAAACCGCGAGGCTTCAACCACCGAAACAGGCTTAGAAAACTCTTTAAAATCGGCCATTTCATTTTGCAACGCCTTGATTTTGTACAACACTTGTGCCTGATTCCCAAACACACCGTTGGCTTGCTTGGTATCAATCATTACTTCAAAAGGCAAAACGCCATTGAAGTTGGACTCAAAAAAGCGAAGGTCAACGTAAACGGGGTCATTTTGAGGAAGGTCATCAACGATGTACCCCACGGCTTTGATTTTGGTCATTCCATACGCCGAAATTAGAATCACCACAACCATTGCGCCATAAATAGCTGGGCGATGATTATGTACTAGATAATCCACTTTAGTCAGGAAGCCTTTGGCCCATTTCCCTTCCAAATGCTTCAAATGCCGCGCTTTGGGGAGATTCATATAATGTAAAGTGATGGGCAAAAGCACCAAACAAAGTACATAAGTCACCATGACACAGATGGAAGCCACGATGCCAAACTCCACTAACAAGGCGCTGTTGGTAAAGTAAAATACTCCAAAACCAATGGCAGTCGTAATATTTGCCAGAAAAATAGAAAGCCCAATCTGGCAAATCATTTCCTTAATCGCTTCGTCTTTGTTGCCGTGTGTTTTGAGTTCTAGCTGGTATTTATTCAACAAAAAAACACAGTTTGGCACTCCAATCACTATTAAAAGTGGCGGAATAAGGCCCGTCAAAGCCGTAATTTTATACCCAAACAATTGCAGTAAACCCACCGAGAAAACAACGCCCATCAATACCACACCAATCGAGAGGAGTGTAAGTCGAAGCGACCTAAAAAACAGCCAAAGGATAAATGCCGTAACCAACACCGCTAAGGCCATAAAGAGCTTAAGTTCACCCGATATTTTTTTCATAATTACCGTCCGAATAAACGGCATCCCAGAGTAGTGAAGGTCGGTTTTATTTTTTATTGAAAACTCATCGGCCATGGCCTTGATTTCCTCCACAATCGTAATCCGACGCGAAGAATTCAGGTCCTTATCATTAAATGTAATAACAATAAGCGTCGAATTGGTTTTGGAATTGAGCGCAAGTCCTTCGTAAAAAGGAAGTTTTTGGACCTGATTTTTTAGGCTGTCCATCTCCGCCTGAGTGGATGGCAGTTGAGTAAAGAGCGGTTTAAATTCAAATTTGCTCAGGCTATCATTTCGTTCTACTTTATATAAATGACCGAGCGAAAGCACATTCTTAATGCCTTTCATGGCTTTGATACGCTCTGCAAGCCCATACCAGTTCCGAAACTTATTGAGTTCAAACAGGTTCGGATCTTGCCAGCCTATCACCATGATAGCCCCATCTTCCCCAAACACCTTTCTAAAGTCCTGATACTCTTTTTCGATGGGGTCATTAGGGGGTAAAATACGAGCCATTTGATAAGAAAGTTCAATTTTACTTCCTTCATAGCCCATATATGCTATCGTTACAAAGATCAATACAATCCACGCAAACCGAAAACGAATGATGCCTGCCGCAATTTTATTCCACATAGGTAGGATAACTTTTTAGAGGTGCAAAGATAGCCCACACGACGAAGAATAGACAAAAATAAACGCGATATATCATATCAATTAAAATAAAACATAAACAAAAACCTCATTTTCAATACTTTACAAAACAACTAATGCAAATTTTAAAACCTAAGCTCAACGAGCCTTTACCAAAAATTATCTTTTGTATCCAAAAACGCCTTGGCTCATAGACTCCAACCCCTCTCGAAGTGATAATTTAACCGAATAATAATAAACTGAATCACCCTTACCAACGGATACTTGTTTTGCCTATTTTAGTTATTCTATTTCCCTAACACCCCTTTATTCCATGAAAAATATCCTCTTACGTACATTGATTTTCTTGGTGGTCAATGTAGTGCTTTTCTGGTTCCATTTTTGGGTATTCAGAGGCCATTACCCTTTTGCAGGCTGGGCCACCGCCCTACTTCATATCATCCTTTTAATCTTTTTCCCTTACACTAACTATTTTAAAAAATGAAAAACAAACTAATCTATCCATTCTTATTTTTCTTGGGTCTGGCGGGTTGTACCCGCGTACAGCCCAATTATGAAGGGGTGCTTATGAAAAATTACGGACGCGAAGGTCGGAGCGATTTCTCAGTCGTGACTGGATCGCAAGGGCTGCTCGGCCCCGGAACAGAGCTATATCAAGTCCCCATGTTCGAACAAAAAGCAGACCCCGCAGAAGTAGTCATCACCGCCAAAGATGCGGGCGTTTTTACCGTCGATCCTTCTCTTACTTATCAGGCGATTCGGACCAAAGGGGCCGATATTATCTTCAACTACAAACACGTTGGAATTGATGATGAAAATACCATCATGGACAATATCGAAGGGGCCGTGCTAAATGCACTAGTAGTCAATGCTTATCGTGAAGAAGCACGCAATTTCAGCACTGATAGTTTAATGAACAACCTTAATCATTTTGAACAGTCGGTTGAGATACGATTGAAAAAAGATTTTGAGGGCAAATTTTTCACTCTTACGTCCCTGACCAGTGGCCTTAAGCCCCCAACCTCCATGGCAGAAGCCATCGAACGCCGAAACAACGCAAAACAACAAGCTGAACAGGTAAAAAACGAATTGGAAGTAGCTCGCATGAACTTGGAAAAAGCCAAAATTGAGGCCGAAGCTAACCGCGTCAAAGCAAGCGGTCTCGAACCAAGAGTATTGCAAGAACAATGGATTGAAGCCATTCGGAATACCCAAAATAAAGTAATCATCACGGATGGCCGCACCCCCATAATCTTAGGCCAGCAATAAATTCAAAGCGAAATATGACCATTTCCATAAAAAACTTACAAAAAAGAAATTGAGGATAAAA
>JAIXPV010000223.1 GCA_027486105.1 Runella sp.
GGGTGCGCCGAACCAAAAAGCCGCTCTTTGAAGGTATTGGTTGCTACATAAGCACTTTTTTCAAGGTTAACCCGCAGATTTTGGAGCGTAATATTGCGTATATCATTGAACTCTTTTTGGGGAAACGTAGCCTCGTGCAGCATCTCCGACACCATGTCCAATATCGCTTCTAAGTGTTTGGTCAAACCGTACACCATTACATTGGCGCGGTCGGGGGTGTGGCTCAATTCCAAAAAGGCACCGATTTGGTCAAAATGCCCACTTATTTGGGCAGAAGTATGGTTTTTGGTTCCTTCTGAAAGCATCTTTACCGTAAAAAACGATGCTCCTTCGACCTGTTCGTGCCAGGTTCCTGCTTCAAACAGCACCTCCAAACGAACCACGGGTTGTTCGCCGACATTGATGACGTAAAGCGGTTGGCCATTGTCTAGCACCACCGATTGGGGAGTAGGAAACTGTACCGTTTCAATGGTACGAAAATCAGGTGCCAGGGTTCTATCTAATTGCATACTGCTTTGGTGTTCAGATTTTAAGAGTGCAATATTACGGACTGTTTTTGTTTCGATAAACGTTTTCGTTAAAATCGCACCGTATAATACAAACCCGCTCGCCCTCAACTATTCACTTTACTTCCGATGATCAACTTTATTCTTGCTGTTGTTTTTACGGTTTCTCTGTACTTGATTATGCGGTCATTTACAAAATACCGTGTCAATCCTCTCCACGCGGTCATTTTTAATTATTACACCTGCGTAGCAATGGGGCTATCTTTGATGCCCGACCGCAGTCACTATTTTAGTGCTGATTGGACCTCTACCCCTACTTTGCTAACCCTAGCGCTCGGCACGATGTTCGTCATCGTATTTGTGCTTATTGGTTTTACTACTACTAAAGTGGGGGTAACGGCCGCGTCATTGGCGGGAAATATGTCGCTCGTCATTCCCGTTTTGTTTGGGCTGTTTGTCTTTAAAAACAACAACAAAGACTTTACTTTCTTAAATTACACAGGCCTGTTGGTGGCCCTATTGGCACTGGCCTTTAGCACCATCAAAAAGGATGGCAGCAGTCATTCAACCAAAACGGGCTGGGTGTTGTTTTTGCCGGTGTTATTGTTTTTGGGAAGCGGCACCAACAATACGCTCATCAACTATATCAGCGCTACTTTTTATCGTCCTGAGCAGTCGGCCCTTTTCACCGCGCTGGCCTGCACGGGAGCGATTTTGGTAGGCACCGTTTTTTTGATTTTTAAGATATTGACCGCCCATGAAAAAGTAAGCCTAAGAAGCATTGTCGGAGGGTTAATTTTGGGCATACCCAACTTTTTGTCTTTTTATTTTCTGTTGGGCGCCTTGAGTGATTTTGGCAATAGCGCAGCCTTTGTTTTCCCCATTTATAACGTGCTAAGTATGCTGATGTCGGCCTTTTTGGCGTGGGTTTTATTTAAAGAATCTCTCCAGCCACTCAATAAATTGGGTCTGGTTTTGGCAGTAGCGGCTATCTTTTTGATTTCGTACCAAGAGATATTGGGCGTATTTTGATTTCTGCAGGATTATATCCTTCGATTATCTGAACAATCTTTCCTGACAGTTGGTTATAACGCTGTAATAATCACCCAAAACCATGTAACCGATGGCAACTATTAAATTACTTTTTGTTATGCTTTTATCACTCATTACAGGCCTTTTTGCCGATAAAAAAGAAGTCAAAACCAACACCGAAAACATTAAACCGACTGCTTCTGTGTACGATTACAAAATGAAAGCTCTGATGGGCAACGAAGACATTTCACTGAGCAAATACAAAGGCAAAAAAATCGTGTTGCTCAACGTAGCTTCTGCCTGCGGATACACTCCTCAGTACGCAGACTGGCAAAAATTCCATGAGCAATACGGCGACAAAATCGTGGTTCTGGGTTTTCCTGCCAACAACTTCGGGTCGCAGGAATCTGGCTCTAACTCAGAAATTGCCACTTTTTGTAAAAAAAACTATGGAGTTACCTTCCAAATGTTCTCTAAAATCGACGTGATTGGCGAAAATCAGCACCCGTTGTACCGCTGGTTATCGACCAAATCACTTAATGGCTGGAATGACAAAGCCCCGTCGTGGAACTTCTGCAAGTATGTAGTGGATGAGAATGGCAAACTGACCCACTTCTTTGCCTCTAAAATCAAGCCTACCGACGACGAATTCAAAAAAGCCGTAGGAATTTAATGTAGGGGCGGGGCTTGCCTCCACCCTACAAACATCAATGTCATATTTTCCCAAAAGAGGGAAATTGAAAGTTAATATAACTTTCAATTTCCCTCTTTTTACGCATATCGTTTTAAAATAGGTCGGTATTGAAACAATTTTGCAATTTTGTTCCAACATAACACCAACGCTTCGGCGCTCCACCTTCATTCTTTAACGATGCAACATTTTATTTCTGTTCACGATGTCACCGACATTGACGCCCTAGTGCAGGAAGGCCTTCGGCACAAACAATCTCCTTTTGCATTTGAACACCTAGGTAAACACAAAACCATCGGTTTATTGTTTTTCAATCAAAGTCTTCGAACACGCCTAAGCACGCAGCGGGCGGCCCAAAATCTGGGCATGAACACCATGGCGCTCAATGTAGGCCAAGACAGTTGGGGATTGGAATTGGAAGAAGGCGTAATAATGGACGGCAACAACGCCGAGCACGTTAAAGAAGCAGCCGCTGTGATGGGAAAATACTGCGATATTTTGGCCGTACGGGCATTTGCGGGCTTACAAGACCGCGAAAAAGACTATGCCGAAACGGTCATGACGCAATTTAAAAAATACGCTGGTGTACCCATCGTCAACTTGGAATCCGCCACGCGGCACCCCCTCCAATCGTTGGCCGATTGCATCACCATCGAAGAATACAAAACCACCGCCCGCCCTAAAGTTGTTTTGACGTGGGCTCCCCATTTTAAAGCATTACCCCAGGCCGTCGCCAATTCGTTTTGTGAATGGATGAACCGCCGCGATGTGGAGTTTGTTGTAACACATCCCGAAGGCTACGAATTATCTCCCAACTACGTAGGCAACGCCAAAGTGATTTACAATCAGGACGAAGCCTTTGCGGGTGCTGATTTTATTTACGCCAAAAACTGGTCTTCGTACCAAAACTACGGCCAAGTACTTACCAGAGACCCTTCGTGGATGATTACAAAACAGAAAATGGAATTGACCAACAACGGCAAATTTATGCACTGCCTGCCCGTAAGACGCAACATGAAAGTAACCGACGAAGTCATTGATAGTGAACAATCTATCGTAATAGAACAAGCTGGCAACCGTGTATGGTCAGCACAAGCAGTATTGAAGCGAATTTTGGAGGAATTGGGATAGATTTTAATTAATATTGTATTCCAAAAGCAACAACATTATGAATGTAGTGTTAGAGAATGTGAATCAAAAACATTTGGCAGTACTGAAAGAACTTGCCAAAGCCCTCAATTTTACGATTAGTGAAGTGTCTAAAGAAACATTTCCCAAGAAAGAATTGCTTCGCAGAATACATCACATCGAAAATGAGGGGGAGCTAATTACGCCCGATTGGGAAGCTATTCAGCAACAAGCGGATACCATTAAATGAGAGGTATTCGCTTTGAGCCTTCAGCTTGGGAAGAATTCAGCGAATGGCAACGAAAAGACGCTAAGCTTTGGAAAAAACTAGTTGATTTACTTACTGAAACTGCACGCGCGCCTTTTGAAGGTAAAGGAAAACCCGAGGCTTTAAAACATGATTATAAGGGGTATTGGTCGAGAAGGCTTACCCACGAACATCGGATTGTGTATAAAGTCACCGATGAAACAATTATAGTGGTCGCATGTATGGGGCACTACGAAAAATAATTCCCTGATTTACAGATGATTCAATAAAAAAGCAGTTTTTCTTTTCACTTACTTTCACAGCATTTATTTACCCGTTTTCGTCTTATTTTCGGAAGCGGGTATTTTTATTTATATTTCAGAAAAAAATATTTATAAAACCCTGTTTATCAATACTTTTACATTTAAAATTTTTCTGTTTAACATTTTTCTGTTCCCACAGTGTAACCTTTCCTCCCTCGTCCAGTAATCTCTCCCTGAAAACCCAAACAGCCCATGACCGACGAACAGGCCATGTATGCCGTAAGCCAAGGAGATTTAGACAAGGCGGCCATCTTGTACGAACGCTACAAAAAGTCGTTGCTGAACTTCTTCCTTTACCGACAAAGCGACCGTGAAAATGCCCGGGATTTGACCCAACAGGTATTTCTGCGCATGTTGCGCTATCGGCATACGTATCGTGAAGGCGCCTCGTTTCGTACGTGGGTGTTGGAGATTGCCCGAAATGTTTTCTTTGATTACATCAAACAAAACCCGACGTACTCCGACCTTGCCGATGTTCCGGACATGGGCGAGTCGTATGACGAAACCGAAGAGCAGCATCAGTATTTGCATAACGCGCTGGCCCAGTTGCCCGACCAATACCGCGAAGTGCTATTGTTGAGCCGGTTTCAAAATATGAGTTACGAAGAAATCGGTCAAATGCTGGGTCTGTCGGTCGCCAACGTCAAAGTACGGGTGTTCAGAGCCATGCAAAAATTACGGGATTTATATTTTAACGTAAGCAGTGAGTAGCAGAGAGAAGTGAAATAAAATCAACCATTTCTCCAAGCTTCTTCAACGATTACCAAATGTGAAAAAACGATGTTAAACGAACAAATCATAACGGACTACCTAATGGGACATCTTTCCGAGGCGGAACGGATTGTGTTTGAGCAGCGGCTTACTTCCGACCCAGTTTTGCGGAAAGAAGTGGAAGAGTTGAGGCGCGTTTGGCAGGACCTACAACACGCCGAAGCAGAAACCGACGACGAAATGGATGCCCTGTTTTATCGTTCGCTACAAGGTGAAAAAATGCTTGAAACTACGATTGTCGCACTCAAACCTCAGCCCTGGCTCACGTACCTCAAATACGCCGCTGCCGTAGCGGGTGTAGCAATCACCTTTTGGCTCGGCCGCCAAAGTGCACCTACACAAATTGAATACCGCACCATCGCTGCCACGCCCCCCGTTCCGAAATCCATTGACCGCCAACAACCCGCTCCCGAAACCGTAGCCGAAATGGTCAATTTAACCGAAGAACCCAAGAAAAAGCCAAAAGAAGAAACAATTTCTCAACAAATTGCGACCCTGCGAAGGGAGATGAAAATGACGCAGGAATTGGTAATCTTAAGCCTTTTGAAAGACCAGTCGGCTTCGGAACGACTCAAGGGGCTTAATTATGCAGCGGCACTAAACAGCCCTAAACCTGCTGTTATTCAGGCCCTAATCAAAACCCTGCGAGAGGACGAAAGTTTGAACGTGCGCCTCTCGACCATCGAAACACTGGAGCGGTTTAAACAAACCGACGAAGTGAAAAAAGTATTGGTTAATCAACTTACCCAAACATCCGAGCCTACCGAGCAAACAACGCTCATCGAAACACTGGTTCGAATGCGCGTTAAAGAAAGTTTGCCCATCTTTGAGCAACTCCAAAAAGACGAAAAAGTGGACAGGTCCGTGCGGCTTTTGGCCGAAAGCGGTATCGGAGAACTGGCCATGATTACTGATTAGTGTACGCATAGCTATTGCCCTCTATGGGTTCAAAATCACTCAATTTAAAACTAAATAATTCCAGATAAAGCCATGCAAAAATTCATGCTTTTCGTGTGCACGTTGGCCATTGCCAGCAGCACTTTTGCCCAAGACACCAAAACCTTCAAGACCAAGTTTAACGGGGCCAATAAACGGGTAATTATGGACATCGATGCCAAACAACTTGACATTGAAGGATATAAAGGCGACGAAGTCATCATTGAAGCCCAAAATGTACCCGATGTACCCAAAGAAGCCGACGGTCTTCGCCCGTTGTCGGCGGGAGGAGTAGATAATACAAACCTTGGTTTGACGGCCAACGCCAACGGCGATGTGCTTAAAATCAACGTGGTAATGAAAGGAAAAGCCACCTATAAAATCAAAGTTCCGCAAGAATTATCATTGGTGGTGAAGAAGCGTAACTCTTGCTCTTGCAACGAATTGGGGATGTCTATCTCAGGCATGGAAGGCAGCATTGAGGTCAACACCAATTACGAAGATATCACGCTTACTGACGTCACTGGCCCAATTGTAGCCAACTCCAGCCAGGGCAAAATCAAAGTAGTTTACGACGAAAAAATGCCCGAAAAGCCTTCTTCTATTGTCAGCTATGGTGATAATATCGACGTGACGGTTTCGGAGAAAGCAAAGGTATTGTTCAGCATCAGTTCTTCCGAGGGCAATATGTTTACCGACTTGGATTTAAAACCTTACACTCCTGATCCCAAAACCTTAGAAGAAGAAAAGAAAACAGCCGAGAATGTGCGTGAAATTGCCAAAAAAGTCCAAATAGACCGAGAAATGGCCGCTAATGCGTGGAAATCAAACGGGGAACCAACGGTAGTGGTGGGTCAACAAATACAGGGAACAACTAGTAGCGCCACCACCATTCGCGGTAGTGCTTCGGCACCCAACGTGGTCGGAATCAGAGCGTATGGCGGCGACGACAATGTTATTATAGCTGGTCAAAACGCCACTTACTATTCATTTTCAGATGGGCAGTATAGATTCTGGGACAGCGACCGTAACGCCCCCAAATACGTCCTCAATGCCCCCCAAACCAAAATTTCAATTCGCACTACTCACGGCAATGTATACCTGCGCAAAAAAAAATAAAGCATCCTAGCCTTTGAGAACAGGTAACAAAAAAGAGCCGCAAAATTTTGCGGCTCTTCTGATTTATCACTTAATCGTTTAGACTAATTTCCAGCCGTCGCGATAAGGACGTGACACAAATTGGTTGGCATCTTCGAAGTTAGTAATCTTCATATCCGTACCGTTCCACAAGAGTTTCTTACGTCCGTAATAATCAAAGCCATTGCCTTGCGGCTTGCGGAGCATGTAGCTACGGATGGCCAAGTTACCCATCAAGACAGTTTCGGTCAAAGGTCCTGAGTAATCAAACGACGACGTTAAGCCTTTGTGCTTATCGCTGCCAAATCCTGCCTTACACGCTTCAGTCCAGAAAATTTGGTGACCATATTCAGGCAAGTTGACTGGCGCAGCATATTTGCTGTCTTTGGCCATTACGATTTTATCCCCATTTTTCATGTAAATCTTAGGGTTATTGCCGTACATATCGCAAGCAATGATACCCTTCGTTCCTATCATTAATACACCATTGGCTCCGTTGCCATCGGTGCTGAGTGGGTCACTAGCAGGAATCCAATCAGGGTGGAAAGGCCGCAAGCCTCCGTCCATCCATATCATCTTCATCTCTGATTTGTTCTTGGCGGTAGCTGGGAACTTAATCTCAACCGACGACGACGGCGGACATCCTTCTGGAATCCACTCTGGTTGCCAATCTTTGATAAAGACCGCGCCCACGCTACACTCTACTTCGGTAGGATAATTAAGTCCTAATACCCGGAAAGGAGTGTCGATGGTATGGCAGCCGATGTCGCCCAAAGCGCCAGTACCAAAGTTCCACCAACCGCGCCATTTAAACGGGTGGTAACCAGGGTGATAGTCTACCATCTGCGCGGGGCCAATCCACTGATCCCAAGCAATGCCTTCGGGCATATCGGGCTTACCTGTAGGAGTAGGAATACCTTGTGGCCAAACAGGTCGGTTAGTCCAAATCTGAACGGTATGAACGGGTCCAATCATGCCTTTATCAAACCACTCTACCATTTGGCGTTGAGCGGGGTTTGAGGCGCCTTGGTTTCCCATCTGCGTCACTACCTTGTACTTGCGCGCGGCTTCGGTAAGCATACGCGCTTCGTAGATATTGTGCGTGAGGGGCTTTTGTACGTACACGTGTTTGCCCTGCTGCATAGCCGCCATCGCTATCACAGCGTGGTTGTGGTCGGGAGTTGAAATAGTAACGGCGTCAATGTTTTTCCCTTCCTTTTCAAACATCACCCGCCAATCCTTGTACTTGGTGGCATTAGGAAAACGCTCTATTGACTTGGCAGCTTGTTTGTAATCTACGTCACACAGGGCTACCACATTGTTGGCTCCGTTGTTGGACGCGTTAAAAATATCACTCGTTCCTTTTCCTCCCGCCCCAATCGCGGCAAGGTTTAATTTATCACTGGGGGCAACAAAGCCTTTCCCGATAACGTGGCGTGGAACGATAAAAAAACTCCCCACGGCCATCGCACTTTTCTGCACAAAGTCCCGGCGCGATACCGTCATGTCTTTTTGTTTGGATTTCATCTCTTGTTAAAGGTTTTATTTAAACTACGAACAGACCCATACAAAAGCAAGCACTGCGAACTAGCTACCGTTGTATGAAATGGTTTTTTAAAAATTATGAAAAAACTATCCTTATTTTTGACTTTACGAAAAAAGCCACAATAAAAGAAATACGCCGTTGCAACACCGTTGGGCTATTGTTGTGCGTTAAAGATTCATTGAAAGAAGTATATGATACCTAAAATGATTATTGCTGGGCTTTGTGTAGCGTTAGGGTTGACTGGTTATGGCCAAACGAAAATAAGCCCTTTTGAACGAAAATTCATTGACCGAGGCTTGGTGGATGTCCAAAAATTGGACCCGACCCTTAAAGTAGAATTGAAATACTCGACCACCGACAATTTCATCAAAGAAGATGTTTATGGCGATTTGGAGCGGGCGTATCTGCAACCCATGGCTGCCGAAAAACTGGTAAAAGCCAATAAATTTCTGAAACAAGAAAAACCTAATTATACGCTGTTGGTCTACGACGGGGCCCGCCCTCGGAGTGTAACCAAGATTTTTTGGGCGCGCATGAGCCACTTACCTTACAACCGTCGCGAAGATTTTGTGGCCGACCCCGCGCGCGGCTCTATCCATAATTCTGGCTGTGCCGTTGACCTGACCATTGCCGATGAAAAAGGCCAACCGCTAGACATGGGCACCATTTTTGATTTTTTTGGAGAACTGGCCGAGCCACGCCGCGAAGCCGCCATGCTGAAAGCGGGCAAGCTCACCAAGCAACAGTTAGAAAATCGTAAATTGCTCCGACGCGTGATGATAAAAGCGGGCTACACGTCTATTCAGACCGAGTGGTGGCACTTCAATGCCATGTCGAGAGAGCGTGCTAAGGCAACGTATGGATTTATTGAGTAAACTAAAATTCCTGTTATTTTTGTAAAAAGCCTTCGTACTATGACAGTGGTAATCAAAAACCATACTTCCAGCAAAAAGATTGAAGAAATCATAAGGAAGGTAAAAACAGAAATGCCCCCCAAAGGTTTAAGAAAGCATTTTGGGGCTTTAAAAAGACAGATCGACGGGTTAGATTATCAAAAGAAAATCAGAAATGAATGGGATGGATTTTTTGGCCGACACTAATTTTTTGATTTATGTACACGAGGGTACCAGTATAGTTGAACCTTTTCTAGATTATCATTTTGCTGTTTCGTACATTACAAGAATAGAGCTTTTAGGGAAATTCAGTCTTTCAAAAACTGAAAAAACACTACTCCGAAAACTTCTTGATGAGTGTTTTATTATTGACATGAACCCAAATATCAAAGACCGTTGTATTTGGATTCGTCAGAGATACAAAATTAAGTTGCCTGATGCCATTATTGCAGCTACAGCAATAGAAGTAGGGCTTCCTTTTATCAGTTCGGATAAAGGGTTCTCTATTATTAAAGAATTGAACTTTCTTTATTTAGAGAAAATATAGATACATGCTCCTTCTCGCTTTTTTTACTAATTTTTGGCTATCATTTTTTGAACCTCCCGCGGATACTACTGAAAAAATTGTGGTGCGCCAAGTAAACTTTATGGGCAATTTTCGCACCCGTGAACGCATCATCAGACGCGAAATGGACGTGCGCGCTGGCGATACGCTTACGCGACCAAAACTGGATTCGCTGCTCGAATATGACCGCCGTAAAATCCTGAATACCAATCTATTTGTCACGGTCGAATTAAAACAAAAACCCGTAATCGATACCACTCAGCTCGTGTACATTACCGCCGACGCCAAGCGTATCGGGAATCTAAAAGAGATTGACCTTGACGTCATTGTTAAAGAACAATGGTATATGTTGGCGTTTCCGGTGTTTCAATTGGCCGACCGCAACTTTAATGAATGGTGGTACGAACGCGACCGGGATTTTAGCCGAACTATTTACGGCGTTTATGCCCTGCACCAAAACCTGACCGGCAACAACGATCGCCTGCGACTACGGGCGGAGTTTGGTTTTATTCCCCGTTTAGACATTTATTATTCAACGCCTTATCTCGACAAAAAACAACGAACGGGCTTGACCATCGGTATCTTACGGATTACAAATCGCACCTTGGCTTACCGTACCAACGGCGATAAATTGATGTTTTTGGGCAGCGAAAGTCGCACCCGCGAGCGAATTGTACCTTACCTAACCATTACCCACCGGCCCAAATTTTACGGTCATCACTCCTTTAGCGCCCAATATTCCATTACTTCCGTCACCGACACCATCGCGCGCCTCAACCCGAATTATTTCCTCAACGGCATCAAACGTCAACATTACCTTCAACTTTCCTATTCGCACTTTTATGACCGCCGCGACCGTGGGCAATACGCCCTGAAAGGATTTTATTACGGTTTTACTATCAGCCAATCGGGCGTTTTACCCATAGATGACGTCCACTTATCTGAAGCTACGCTTAGCTTCGGGCAGTACGTTCCTTTGGCCAAAAAGCTTTTTTTCAGTTACCAGACCAAGGCTAAATTTTCAACGCCCGCCAAACAACCCTTTTTACAGATTCGGGGCTTAGGCTACGGCGGCGACTTAGTGAGAGGATATGAACTATATGTGATTGATGGTCAGCATTTTGGATACGCAAAGACCAATCTTCGGTATGAATTGCTCAACCGAACATTTAATCTGAGCAAGCTCATCAAACTTCGTCAGTTTAATACCTTTCCGCTTGCCATTTATCCCAATATTTATGCTGACTTCGGGTATTCTCGTAACCAATACCCAGAGCTCAACAACAGCAAATTGGCCAATCGCCTTTTGGCAGGCGGAGGCATCGGCATCGACTTCGTATCTTGGTACAATTTTGTTGGCCACCTCAATTACTCCATCAATCACCTCGGAGAAGCTCGGCCTTATTTTTCGTTTGGACGGGAGTTTTAACTCCTTTTAAGAACTTTACTTCAACTCATACACCCATACATCTTTCGCTACGCTAAATTTTGAGTGCGTATTTTTGTTGTTTTAACTACGTAATAGCAATATAAGCACTGAATCTTTTACTATTCTGGTTAAAGAGTTCAGCAAATGCCTACACCGAACCCCTTTATTTATTGCTGATAGAGCCTCCCCATCAAACCAAAGTAATAAAAAATGCCTCGGTAGTTTTACAACATTTTCCAATCACCAATCTTGTCAAGAAATGAGAAAAGAGCTTCCTGACAAAGTCTTTAATTCTAGCCAACAAGCCCAGGATTGGGTATCTGAGGTGCTAATGAAAGTTACTGATAACTCGGACAACATTATTAAACTTAAAAAATTCCCTATATTGAAAATCACAATTAATATTACTAGTACACAAATATACCATTTAGACAAACCAAAAGCACTCATTAACCCAATGGTAGTGAGCACTTTTGGTGTATTTATTTGCAAATAAAGATAATTTACTCCAATTTTATGCCTTGTTTAGACAGTGTAATTACTCTTTGACCTCATAAGTCTATTTTACCCTGTCAACACCCATTAATTACCCTACTTTAGAATTGAAATTATTATCTTCTTTTTCGAATTGCGGCTTGGCAATTCAAATGGCTGTTTGGTATATATGCACTTATTGTGTCATGTATAATAGCGCATTTGCGCAATCCAATACCATTGCTATCAAAATCATTATTTGTCCCAATTTATGCAAAGGGGAAACCACCTATCTGCTTGTGTTTGAAGCTACTTCGGGTAAGGTTTCAACCGATCGGGGGACGATTCAAAACGATACGATTAGGGGAATTTTGCCCGAAAATGACTTTAAAATTATCCTTACTTTAACATCCGATGATTCTTTGGTTTTTACCAAGACCGTTCCTTTACCCGTTTGTGATCCCATTCTTCCGCTTCCTCCGCTTGTAAGCAATCAGACTTTATGCGCTGACACTTCCATTACTCCTTTGATGGCTTTTACCGCAGATGGCGCTACGGTTGATTGGTATGACACCCCAACGGGCGGCTTGCCACTGAAGTCAGAAACATTGCAATTTGTCCCTCCGCGAACAGGTACTTACTACGCACGATCACGATTTACAGCTACTGGTTGTAGTAGTATTGCGCTTACGCCTGTCTCTTTAGAAATAAAAAAAGCGATGTACCCCCTTATAGGCATTAGAAAGGTAAGGAAGTAAGGCTTTTGTTGACATCCAACAACTTAAAGCCAAATGAAAGCCCTCGTTTGCAAACAATACGGCCCGCCAGAATCTCTCGTAGTAGAAGAATTACCTGCGCTGCAACCTCATAAAAATCAAGTCGTAGTCTCCGTCAAAGCCTGCGGAGTTAACTTCCCAGATACGCTTATTATTAAGGGAAAGTATCAGTTTAAGCCTCCTTTTCCTTTTTCGCCAGGTGGAGAGGTGGCTGGTGTAGTCAAAGAAGTCGGAGATGAGGTAAAACACCTCAAAGCCGGTGATAATGTATTTGCTATGCCAGGATGGGGTGGTTTTGCCGAAGAATTGGTCGTAGAAGCTACCCGTGCTTTTAAAATGCCACCCGCGCTGGATTACAACATTGCGGCTTCACTCATGTATACTTACGGCACCTCCTACCACGCTCTTAAAGACCGCGCGCAGTTGAAAGCTGGCGAAACCCTGTTGGTGCTCGGAGCCGCAGGAGGAGTAGGTTTAGCCGCGGTCAATTTAGGAAAAATCATGGGTGCAAAAGTTATTGCTGCCGCTTCAAGCGACGAAAAACTGGCATTGTGTAAAGAATATGGCGCCGATGGACTCATTAATTATTCAAAAGAAGACCTCCGCGAAAGTCGCAGAGCACTGACGGGCAGCGGAGTCGATGTGGTCTATGACCCAGTAGGCGGCGCCTATGCAGAGCCCGCTTTGCGCTCCATGAACTGGAAAGGCCGCTACCTAGTAGTGGGTTTTGCGGCAGGACAAATCCCTGCACTGCCGTTCAATTTAGCCTTATTAAAAGGCAGCTCCATTGTGGGCGTATTTTGGGGAGCGTTTGCGGAGAGAGAACCCAAAGCCAACTTTCAAAACATCACAGAGTTGTTTGAATTTTATCAAAAAGGAAGCATAAAACCTTATATTCAGAAAACGTATTCATTGGCTGAAGCGCCGCAAGCTCTCAACGACATGCTTGAACGACGCGTAATGGGAAAGCTGGTGGTAAGACCCTGACAAACAAAAATGGGGCTTACGCCCCATTTTTGTACTATTTATTCATTTGATTATTTTTTATCCCACCATACACGAGTATACTGATTATCAGCACCCTGACTGGTAACGACTGCATCGTAGTTGGTTTTATTCAACGTAGGCGCGGTAGTCGGATAAGCCATACGACGTGGAATTTCGGTGCCACCATTCAATGGTTTCTCAGCAGGTTTTAAGACGGGGAAGCCCGTTCTACGCCATTCTGCCCACGCTTCGCTATTTTGATAAAACAGCGCAATCCAACGTTGAGTAGCTATTTGCTCAATCGCTTTTGCACTTGTAAATGCCACCTCGGGTTGCGCGATGTATTTATCAAAACCATCGGCCGTATACACGCCCCACTGCTCCATCGAAGCTTTAATGGCCGCTTCATACAACGTTTTGGCATTGCCCGAAATCCAACCCAACTGAGCAGCTTCGGCCTGCGCAAAAAGCACTTGAGCATAAGTCAACACATTGACTGGCGAATTCTGCTGACGCATGGTTGCAGCCGCTAGAGATACATCCTGGGCTTTCCAAGTAGGCGGAAAAACACCATAAGGCACCCCACGATATGCGCCGTTGATATTTTTATCGGCAATCGCTGGCAAGCGCGGATCGTTCACTTTGTTTAAATAATCAACAAACGTACTGGCCACTGCAAAATCTTTGCGGTTGGTCGTAATATAGTTGTTGTACAAAGGATGCTCATTATTTGCTTCTGACAAATATCCGTACTTTACGTTATCGGCATTGGAAGCAAGCAATCCATCAGCTACCGCCGCCGCAAACTCGGCTTTACCTTTAGCAGGGTCTACTTTAGAGAGACGCAGAGCTGCAATGGCGCGAAGAGAATTGGCAAATTTTTTCCAACGAGCAATATTTCCACCCAGCAGAATATCCCCTTGAACGGTTTTTCCACCCTCAAATTGTGCGGCAGCTTCTTTCCATTCTTTAAACAAATCAGTATAAATATCCTGCTGTTTATCAAATTTTGGGTTAAAATCTCCCGCCGCCTTCAAAGCTTCTGAGTAAGCAATATCTCCCCAACGGTCAGTCAGAAATTGGAAGAAATAGGCTTTCAAAATACGAGCTATCGCAATTTGATTGGCGTTTGAACCCGTAGCGGCCGCGTTGCTTTTAGTAGCGGCATCGGTATTCTGCTGAATGATAAACTGCAGGTTCATCAAAGGTCCAGCATAGAATCCGTTATAGTCGAAGTTAACCGTTTTGTAACGCGATTCCTCAATGTACGTTACATCACCAAAATGCTGTACATACAGGCCAGGCTGAATTCCAGTCACGGCAGCACCTACGTTACGCAGTGCACCCGTCAGGATACTCGCCGTATTGGGGTTTGATGGGCTGTTTGGGCTGATATTCATCGTCCCAAAATTATCGCCGCATGAGGTAGCTGCCGACAATAGGGCCGCTACGATGAAGGTATTTAAAATGTATTTTTTCATGATTCAAATGCGTTTAATGCTTACAAACTCAATCTCAGGTTCAAACCAAACGAACGTACTGGAGGCAACTGACCACCTTCTGTCCAAAAAGTTTCAGATTCTGAAATATCCAGGCCACCACCTACTGCGCTGTAAATCAACAACGGGTTACGAACGATGAACGAAATGTTTGCAGATTTTACTTTTACCCGCGACAACAGCGACTTTGGTAAGTTATACCCTAAAGCAACCTCACGGAGTTTGACGTAAGTTTGGTCGTAGGTCCACTGGTCATTGAGCGCAAAGAATTTGTCTTCGTACAATTCTTGGGTTTCTACACGGGTGGTGTTTGGTTTACCATCTTCGGTTACGGCATCCAACAATACGCCCCCACCTTTAGAAACTGGATCACGTTTTGGATTGCCCAACTCATTCAAACCAGCTGTTTCAGCGGCCAAACCTGCATAAGCATTAAACATACGGGTGGTAGAGAAAAATCTTCCGCCAACGATAAAGTCAGTATTGATGCGCAACGACAAGTTGCGGTACGTAAAGCTATTCAAGAAACCACCTTTAAAGGTTGGCAACACCGAACCAAGGGATTTTTGGTCATCTACAATGTAGAAACCATTAGCATCTACCACTCTTTTGCCATCTAATGTCCGGATTTTTTTTCCGACCAACAATCCCCAATCTTCACCTTCACGGGCGTTGACGGTGAGGGTACGCCATGTTGGGCCACCCAATTGATAGTTGGTTAGACCATCCGCCAACTTGATTACTTTCGAACGGTTGCGGTCTAAGTTGATATCAAAATCCCAATTGAACCCTCTATCTGACTTAACAGGATTAGCAAAAATATGCAATTCCAATCCTTTGGTTTGAATCAAGCCTGCATTAATGATGGCGTTGCGATAGCCGCTAGTAGGGTCAACAGGAAGTGGAATAATCTGGTTTTTGTTGTCGTTTTGGTACCACGTAAACTCCACTCCGAAGCGGTTGTTCATGAATTTCATGTCAAGTCCCGCTTCATACGAAGAAGATAAACCTGGCTTCAAATCGGCATTGGGTAACAATGTCGGCAAATACTGAGTGGCGTTTGAACCGAAGGCATTTCCAGTAGTGTAGGTTTGGAAAATCTGGTACGGGCCTACATCTGTACCTACTTGTGCGTATCCTGCGCGAACTTTCGCATAAGACAAAATCGGATTTCTTGGCAACAACTCCGTCAAAATCACCCCGCCCGAAAGAGAAGGATACAAGTAAGAATTGTTGGCAACTGGCAACGTAGAAGACCAGTCGTTGCGGAGAGATGCCTCCACAAAAACGATGTCTTTATAGCCTAAGCTCACGTTTCCATAGAGACTGTTTACCCGACGCTCAAAACGGTTGTTGCTGATTGCAGGACGGTCTTTTGAAGCGGCAATATTGTAAAAACCTGGGCTAGTCAATCCACCTGAAGTAGCCTGTCCAAATGTTTCGACTAAATTATAACGAATGTTTCCTCCCGCGTTGGCAACCACCGAAAGTTCTCCAAATGTTTTATCAAAGCTCAACAACCCTTCGTAGTTATTTTCACGAGAATTTTCTACATAATTGGCAAAAGCCCCCAAGCCCCCTGCATTCAGGGTTCCATATGCTACACGCCCCTCTTGGTTGTACTGACGTTGGTCACGGCGGGCTATAACAGAACCTTTCAAGTATTTAGAAAATTGATACGTTAGGCCAAAATCACCAAACAAACGGGTATCCAAACGGCTATTGGTACTTTCGTACATCTGGGTGTAGGGGCTGTCCCAATATTTTGGTTTAGGATCAAGCGGCCCTCCAATGTTCCAGCTACGGAAAGTTCCGTCTGGGTTTTTGTAGTTTTTCAAGTCTTCGATTCTGAGCTGACGCTGAAACCACTGGTTGAATGAGCCGATGGTTTGGTTAAATCCACCCAAAACCCCACCTGAAGATCCGTAGTTGTCGGCAGGTACATTGGTACCGCGGGTTGATGTATAATTGATATTAAGATTTGCCGTCAGGTTTTTCAGCAGCGTGATGCTGTTTTTAGCACTGATAAAATCTTTGGTCTGCTTTGAATTAGGAATTATACCATTGGTGATAATGTGCGTATAAGACACCCGCGACTGGAAGTTTTCGCCTCCTTTTGAGAAGGCAACGTTGGTGTTGTTGCTGATTGGTTTGTTAAAAAAGTCACGCACGTTATTAGGTTGAGCCGAATACGGAGTTAATTGTCCAAACTCAGGCCCTTGCTGCCACGAGAAAGCCGAGCGGTGTGGCGATCCGTCAATTTTTGGCCCCCAACTTTCATCCGCAGAATAATCAAGAATTTTTTGGCCGTCAAAAGACTTCCAATCGGCTGGATGAATAGCAGGATTGAAGGAGAATGTCTCCCAGTCTTGTGAATAGCCACCGCCATATTCGTTTTGGTATTTTGGCAACATACCAATCATATCCAAAGTCGTGCTGTGATTGATATCAAGCTTTGCCTCGCCTGATTTTGCTTTCTTGGTAGTAATCACCACTACCCCACCCGAGGCGCGGTTACCGTAAAGAGCAGTGGCAGAGGGGCCTTTCAGTACTGACAATGATTCGACATCATCCATGTTTACTTGGCTAATGTCGGTAGGGGTACCGTCAACTACGTAAAGTGGATCTCCACCAGTCAGTGAGTTTACACCACGAATACGAATATTGGGGGTGCCAAATTTGGCGGCCGACTGCCCCAATACCTGTACACCAGCGATTTTACCCGCCAGAGCATTGGCAACGTTGGGGTCGCGGGCGGCGGTGATTTTGTCACCTTTTATTTCCTGCACCGAGTAGTTCAACGCTTTCTTGTCGCGGGAGATACCGAGAGCCGTTACGACTACTTCCTGAAGTTGCGTAGCATCTGGCATTAATCGAATGTCAATCACATTTTGTGTACCTACTGTAACTTCTTGGTTGGCAAATCCAATGAAGCTAAATACGAGCTGAGAACCTGCGGGAACGGCAATTTTGTAGTTCCCATCTGAATCTGTGGTGGCGCCGCGTGTAGTTCCGCGAACTGTGATACTTACTCCTGGGAGCAGGGAGCCGTCGTCGGCAATTACTTTGCCAGTAATAGTGCGGTCTTGAGCAAACAGTGATATACTGCAAAGCAGCATTATCACTGCCGCTGGCAGTGTAAACCTTCTTTTCATACTTGTGATTTTTAGTTTAGATTAAGAATATCTATGTCAAAGATATGTCAATAACCACAAATTTTATATAATACTCAGAAATAAAATCAAAAAAAATGCGACAAGGTATACCTTTCTGAATACAAAAAGCCGCTCTTTGGAGCGGCCTTTTGTTAAATTTATACGTCAATCTGAACCCCTATGGATTTGCTTTATCCCAGTTGACTTCTGCCAATGGACGTTCGAGTCTTTCGAGCACTTTCATGCCTGCTACGGGCAAATGTATCTCGCCCAACTTCTCATAACGACGCATATCTACCCAGCGATGGCCTTCATAAAACAGCGAATAAAGACGCTCTTTCAGAATGCTGTTAATGAGCGCATCTTTGGTGGTGAGACCTTTGTAATCGGACAGACCCGCCGCTTTACGCACAATATTAATTAAACGTGTTGCTTCAGCGGCATTTCCTTGTTGTGCCGCAATCTCAGCCGCAATCAGTACCAATTCTTCATTGCGAATAATCGAAACAGGATCGTTGGCACCAGTATAAACGCTCGTCAGATACTTTGTGCTGTAAGTCACTCCCGACGTATAAGAGAGGGGAGCTGATTGTTCTTTTACTTTGGCCGCTACCCGTAAATCTCCCGCTTCGGCGTCTTCAATCAGTTTCTGAACCGCTACAATCCGAACCGTTGAGGTATTCAATAACGGATTTTGTACATCTGGCGGGGTGGCATTAAAATTATGCTTTGGCCCTGCATTCAAGTCGCCCGTGGCACTATAAAAAGTTTGCGGCAATAGTGTGGCGGCTTTGGTAAAATCTTTTTGATACAGTGCCACTCGCAAGGCTATAGCGCGGTTAAACCTCTTGAACGTGGCAGGTGTTGTAAAACCCGCATAGCCCGAAGGTAAAGTAAACGAAAAAGACGCTCCCGCCCCATCCAATTGGGTGGCACCTTCATCCAATACTTTGGCAATACCCGCCAGTGATTCGGAATAACTCACCGCCTTACTGGGCTTAAAAGGATCTTCAATATTTAAGCGAATACCGTTGGTATACTGCACATTGAGCTGATACAGCATCGCCAACCCCTTAAACGTGTTTGCCAAACCACGGTAGCCATTTTTTTGCTGCTCAGACACCGACGTCGTAATGTTGAGAGAAGCTAGCGTAATGTTGGCATGACGTATCGGCAATCCGAACGCAGTAGTGGCACCATTGTAAAAAGCTGAGTTGTCAATCGGCCGCAGGCCATTCAGCTCGGTCATCCAACGTGACTCGGTCGAGTTGAAGTTAAATATCTCCTTGCCGAGCGTACCCACTACCTGAAGATACGTTGCCAATCCATCACGCGCCGTAGCGATTTGGCCAATGGCCAAGGCGTCCAATTGCGCTTTGGTAGCATTGTTTTGAACTGAACCTACACTGGGGAAGTTAGGGTCATCGACAATATCCGTCTTGAGAACATTGCAGGAGTTGAGGCTCATGGCCGTCAATCCAGCGACTATAAAAGAGTATCTTAAATTTTTCATTTTCATTTTGAGGTTATTTGTTAAGAAGAATAAGCAAACGGCGCTCATGAGTTGACTCGCCGGTACTACTGCTTGTTAACTAGTTGCTAAAAATCAACCGACAAATGGAACATCATCCGACGAACGAGCGGCGAACTTCCAATATCTACCCCGCTACCCAACGCTGCCGAACCAAAGTTGGAGTTCTCAGGATCATAACCTGCTTTGTAATCCGTCCAACGCAACACATTATTGCCAGAGATTCCTACCCGAACCCCTTCCACGACATTACCAAAGGCACTTTTCAACACAGATTTTGGCACCCGATAATATAGAGCCGCTTCACGCAGCTTAAGGAAGCTTACCACGCTTGGGTTATAACCCGGCTTAGGCACTCCGTTTTCATCAAGTCCATTTACATTTTGGCGTTACATTTTGGCGGTAGATTCCGTTGGGCGTTTTGCCATCGCTACCTACTTCATCGGTTGCGTTCCAATCAGAAGTATTACCCCCTTCATCCCACAATACCCGGGCAAGTGAAACCACCGTAAATTTGTGACGATAGTTCAGCAATGCCGAAAACTCGAAATTTTTGAGGAATGAAATACGCTGATTCAGCGAAAATTCAAATTTAGGCTGCTGATCTCCGTAAACAGTCCACGAGGTTGCATAGTTGGGGTCGGTCGCGGGGAGCGTTCGAGGCTGGCCTACAATTTGCGTAGGTGAGAACCCCTGCTTGATACGCCACTGACCGAAGGTAGCTCCAAATCCGCCCGTTAGGCGCTCAGGAATATCCAAACGGGTAATTTCAGAACGGTTAAACCAAAAAATGGGCTGTACAAACCACGTGATATTCTTGTTTTTTACTAGGTCGGCACCGAGCGTGATTTCCATTCCACGGTTGGTCATGTCGGCGGCGTTTACGACCGTTGAGCTTACCCCCGTAGTTGGCGCTGTCACCAATGGTTGAATCAAATCAAATACTTTTTTATTATAAAGCGTAATTTCTCCCGTTACACGGTTGTTAAATAAACCAAAGTCTACACCATATTCCAATTCAGTAGCTCGTTCAGGTTGAATATTTACGTTGCCCAGCACGGTAGAAGGGCTCAAGCCGCCTAACCCACCAGTTCCGACCACGTTCAACTGCGAGAACGGCACACCCCAGTTGGGCAGACCAGCCGTTTGTCCGTAAGCCATGCGCGGTTTCAGCTGCGAGACTGTATTGCCACCCCACTCTCCGAATTTGGTCAAATTGATGGCCAAAGAAGCGCGCGGGAAAGCAAAGAATTTATCGAAAGAATTCCCGTTAAGGTTTGATTTATCGAAACGTACCCCAACTGATGCAATGATTTTGTCGTCATAGTTGGCTTCCTGCTGGGCAAAAATACCCACATCGGTATTTGAACGATATTCAACGTCAGAACCGATTACCTTGGCTCGGCCTGGATTATAAACACCCGCTGGCAAACCCCGCCCGCGTGTGTAGCTCAAACGGGTACGGTTGTTGAGTCGTACCAATCCTGCTGAAGAAGTCAGGTTCAATTTACTGTCCATCACCGTTTTGGTAAATACTCCCGAAACCTGCCAGTTGGTATTGATTACCTCTCCGCGGGTATCCTGCGAAAAGCCCGGATTAGCTTCTTTTAACTGAGATTGTAAATCTGAAGGCAGCCATATCAATGAGAATTGATTCTGATAATCAAGACCACCGTTCAGTTTCAGCGTTAAGGAGGTTTTTTCATTATTAATCAATCGAAAATTAGCATTAAACCCTTGAAATACACGGCTCACCTTTTGATTGTTGACCGCACGGTCGCGAATGGCCAATAGGTTTTCACCTACGTTGGGGTCGTTGGGGTAATTGCCCAGTACATCTGGCAATAAATTGATGTAGGGTCTGGTATATGGCAACGCATAGCCGTAGTTGGTATTTGAGTTGTCATTTCCTGTCCAGCCGCGGTCGTTGTCTGACTGAACAAAGTTTGAACTTACCCCAAAATCAATCCAATTATTTAGTTTATGGTCAATGTTAGCCCGTATCGAATAGCGTTTAAAATCGGTGTTTTTAATAATTCCCGTTTCGTCAGCAATGCTTCCGTTGACATAAAACTTGGTTTTTTCGGTCCCGCCAGTTACGCTCAGTCGTGTATTTTTAATGACGCCCGTTTCTCCAAAGAGTACACGTTCCCAGTCATTATAAGTACCGTTTTGTTTAGCCGCCTTCAACAAAGGGATATCATCTGCCGAGAAATAATCGGTCAGTTTCTGCTCAGTCCAGTCGGCCCCGCCGTAATACGCTACCGCCTTCGACACCCCCAAATCCTGCCCGAAAGACACTTTGGTTAGGCCGTCTTTACCGCGCTTTGTGGTAATAATCACCACGCCTGCGTTGGCGCGTGTACCGTAGATAGCCGCGGCCGAAGACCCTTTCAAAACCTCCATGCTTTCTATGTCATCGGGATTTAAATCTGCCAAGCGGTTAGCGTTATTATCTTGGCTAGATGCGGCACTTCCCCCCGTTGCCTTGTTGGCCTGAGAGCGTCCGTTTGAATATTGGCCGTTGTCGATATACACGCCATCCACAATAAACAGCGGCTGCGAGGCTGAACTCCCCAAGGTAGAAACACCCCTAAACTGAACGTTAAACCCTCCCCCTGGCATTGAACCGTTGGCCTGAATATTGGCTCCCGCAAGTTTGCCCTGCAACGCCCCGTCGGCCGTTACGGGCGACGTGGTCCCCGTTAAATCTTTGGCTGAAAGTGTAGAAACTGCATTGGCCAGATTGGAGCGTTTTACGTTGGTAGCCAAACCAGACACCACCACCTCTTCCAGTTGGCGTGAATCTTCCATTAAAACAACGTCCAACGTGGAACGACTCCCAGGGGTTTCTTCTTTACTTGAAA
>JAIXPV010000744.1 GCA_027486105.1 Runella sp.
TTCGGGCAAAAGTTCAAAACCAAGCGGGTGCAACGCCGCCTTGTAGCGAAGTTTTTGAATGGCTAAATCAATCATTTGACGGTGGTCAAACAAAAGTTCACTGGGCATTTCGCTGACGGGAAACCAATGCGCAAAGTGAGCCTGTGAAATTTTGGAATCGTAGTGCTCAATGTTAATCAAGGCAAAATAAGCCACCGAAACGGTGCGATCAATGGGGTCGCGGTTGATGTCGCCAAACGTGTAAAGTTGTTCCAAATAAACGTCTTTGAGGCCCGTCAGTTCAAACAATATACGCTCGGCCGCTTGTTCCAAATTTTCGTTGGGGTTTAGCCACCCGCCCATTAGCGACCACGTGTCGGCGTGGAGGTTTGGGCCGCGTTTTACCAGCAAAATTTTCAGGAGGTCACCATCAAAACCGAAAATGATAGAATCCAGGGCAACAAGGCATTTCGGTTGGGTGTCATAAGATGCTTTATCCAGCATACGGGAGGAAAATTAATCAAAGGTTAAGTGCTAGAGAACCATCAACCAGGAAAAAGTATAAAATTAATCCCTGTTTAATGTTAGGTTAAAGATAACAGACCCTCATTTTTACCCTATACGCCGATGGTATCGTTTTCGTCGGCGGGGATTTTCTCTTCAATAAACGACACAATCAAATCTGCCACGTTTACCCCTGTACAATTTTCGATTCCTTCCAAACCAGGCGAAGAATTGACTTCCATAATCATCGGCCCACGATTCGACAGAATCATATCCACCCCTGCCACGCGCACTCCCAAGGCTTTTGCTGCCTGAAGGGCGGCTTTTTCTTCTTGTTGGGTCAGGGAAATAGGCGTTGCTTTACCACCTTGGTGGAGGTTGGAGCGAAAATCTCCAGCTTTGCCTTGCCGCTTCATGGCGGCGATAATTTTGTTTCCAACCACAAATGCCCTAATATCAGCCCCTTTGGACTCTGCGATGTATTCCTGAATCAAGACGTTGGTTTTCAATCCATAAAAAGCTTCAATTGTTGATTTTGCAGCGGTTTCCGACTCCGCCAAAACCACCCCAACTCCTTGAGTTCCTTCTAATAGTTTAATAATAACGGGCGGCCCACCCACTAAGTGAATAAGACTCTCGATGTCTTTTGTTTGATTAGCAAAAACTGTTTTAGGAATCTGTACACCTGCTTTTGAAAGGATTTGTAAACTTCTCAACTTATTGCGGGAGCGCATGATGGCCTGCGATTTGACGGTGGTAAACACTTTCATCATTTCGAATTGGCGCACCACCGCGCACCCATAGTCGGTAACCGAAGCTCCAATACGCGGAATAATCGCGTCTATACCCTCAACGGGCTTGTTTTTGTATAAAATGACGGGTTTCTCTTCTTCAATCATCACATGACACAACGCATGATTGATTACGAGCGCTTCATGCCCATGAGTGCGAATAGCCTCTACCAGTCGTTTGGTAGAGTATAATTTTGGGTTGGTAGACAGAACAGCAATTTTCATTATAATAGTTACATAATCAGCCGATTAGCATTGATACTAAATAGTATAACAGAGCCATAACGGTGGGGTAAAATTAATGGGAAGTTGATTGAATCAAGGTTATCTTTTTGTTAATGCAATACCGGCTCGGCAGCGGTTCTTTTTTGGGAGAGGGAGAGGTCTTCTAATGAAACATCCACTAAAAAACGATTTCGCAGAAGTTTTCGCCCCAGCAACACGGGGTAGCGCATTTTTTCACGGTCGGCCAAGGAAAATTCGGCTTGAAAAGCTCTGCCAAAAATCACAATGCGCGTTTTGATCACATAGCGCATTTCAGTTTGCCCGAAAGAATTCTTGATGGATTTCAGTTCAAATGTTTTAGCCACAAACCGTTTCCGTTTTTCTCCCTTGTGCGCGGGCAAATAGAAGACAAGTTTTTCTTTGATCAATTTTACGTTATAACAATGGATAGAAGAGGTATAAGCTCCTGTATCTATTTTTGCACGCACATCTGCCAAGCCCAAATCAGGAAAATCTACACTGTCTGTACGACCGATAACCCGCATTTCTATCTTAGGGGATGCCATTTTGTTGGCTGTTCTTACGGATTTCATTTATCCAAAAAAAACAATATTTTCTGTTAAAATAGTATGATTTTATGCAAAAAGAGAGTCAATCAGACAACATTTTGCATAGTACCTTTGTTGTTGGAAAAAAATATCAACATTTATTCGATATAAAATGATATTCTCTTCCTTATTTTGAAGTTCATTTGTACGTTTTTAAAGTTCATTTATCTATTTTACACTAAACAATTACTCTATGAAGCAGAAATTACTACTGCTATTCGTCTGTTTGTGGGCGAATTTGAGCTTGTTCGCTCAAGAACGAACAGTGTCGGGTCAGATTAAAGACCCTACCGGTGCACCACTACCCGGGGTAAGTATTTTGGTCAAAGGTACGACCAAAGGTACCAACTCTGATGCAGATGGGAACTTTAAAATTGGAATGGCTCCTGGAAGTACGCTCGTTCTCAGTGCCATCGGCTTTGCCAAACAGGAAATCACTCCTTCGGGCATTACCGTAAATGTTACCATGCAGCAAGATGTTGCTGCACTGAGTGAGGTAGTTGTGGTAGGTTATGGTACCCAAAAGAAAGAAACCGTTACGGGTTCTGTGGTATCAGTAAAAGGAACCGACTTGGTAAAATCACCAGCAGCCAACCTCTCAAACTCTCTGGCTGGACGCTTGCCAGGTGTAACCGCCGTAAACCGCAGCGGTTTGCCAGGTGGTGATGGCTCTGCCATCAGAATCCGGGGTTCAAATACATTGAACAACAACGGTGCACTTATCGTAATTGACGGTATCCCTAACCGGGCTGGTGGTCTAGATCGCCTCAACCCTGCCGACATCGAAAGCATCTCTGTATTGAAAGATGCGGCAGCGGCTATCTACGGTTCACGGGCAGCCAACGGCGTTATTTTGATTACGACCAAGCGTGGTAAGACGGGTAAGCCTGAGTTGTCGTACTCACTCAACCAAGGTTGGTCAAACCCCACTGTTATTCCTAAGTTGACAAATGCTGCCCAATACACAAGCATGCTCAATGACTTGGATATTTATCAACTTCCAGTATCTGAATGGGCAGCGGCTAACCAAGCCTACAAAACAACTGGCTCATTTACTCGCCCCAACGGCACGGTACGTAATGCACCATTCTCTCCACAGGCCATCCAAAAATATGCCGATGGCTCTGACCCTTGGAACTTTCCTAACACTGACTGGTACGGTGCTACCCTGAAAAATTGGTCGCCGCAAGTACGTCACAACCTCCAACTTAACGGTGGAACGGAAAACTTCTCTTACTTGGCTTCATTGGGTTACCAAAACCAAGATGCTAACTACATTCAGTCGTCTACGGGTTATAAGCAGTACGATATGCGTTTGAACTTTGACGCAAAAATCAACAAATATGTAACCATGACTTTGGGCGTAGTGGGTCGTCAGGAAGCGCGTCGTTATTCTACGCAATCTCCAGGTGCTATTTTCCGGATGTTGATGCGCGGAAAACCCCAAGAGCCTGCTTTCTGGCCAGATGGCCGTCCTGGTCCTGACATCGAAAACGGACAAAACCCCGTGGTAATCACGACTGACTTGGCAGGTTATGATCGCGACACGCGCAATTATTTCCAATCAAACGGTCAGCTTGACATCAAGATTCCAGGCGTAGAAGGCTTGAAATTGAGTATGAATGCTGCTATTGACAACTTGGCCCAAAACAACAAAACATGGTTGATTCCATGGACGCTTTACCAAAAAGGCTCAGGAGTAGATGCCAACGGCAATCCAAACCTTGTTCCAGCCCGTAGAGGACCTGCTGATCCAAGCTTGAACCAAGTAAACATCAATCAGCTTAACATTTTGTTGGGTACGGTGCTTTCATATGACAAAACCATCGGCAATCACACCTTCAACTTGTTGGCTGGTACAAACCGCGAAACCATCAAAGGAGATAACTTCTCGGCTTTCCGTCGTTTCTTCCTTTCTACTGCTCTCGACCAGATGTTTGCAGGTGGTGACTTACAACGTAACAACAACGGAGGTGCCTTTGAAACCGCTCGTATCAACTACTTCGGTCGGGTAGGTTACAACTTCAAAGAGAAGTACCTCGCCGAGTTCTTGTGGCGTTATGATGGTTCAGACATTTTCCCTGAAGAAACTCGTTACGGCTTCTTCCCTGGAATTATGGCAGGTTGGGTTGTATCGGAAGAAGAATTCTTCAAAAAAGCACTCCCTGCGGTTAATTTCTTAAAATTGCGCGGATCAATCGGCCAATTGGGTAACGACCAAATTCCTTCGTATCAGTACCTTTCTACCTACGGATTCAGAAGCTATATCTTAGGCAATGCTGAAACAAAAACATTGTTTGAAGCTCGTATTCCTAACACCCAAATTACTTGGGAGGTAGCTACCAACTCTAACTTAGGTTTGGAAGGACAGATGTTTAACGGCAACGTTTTCTTCGAATTTGATGTATTCTCTAACAAGCGTACCAACATTCTTTGGACCAAAAACGCTTCAGTACCTCAAAGTACTGGTTTGACGCTTCCACGTCAAAACTTGGGAGAAGTGCTAAACAAAGGATGGGAATTTAACATCGGTTACCGTAACCAAAAAGATGGCTTCAAGTACAACGTAAGTGTAAACGGTGGATATGCTCAAAACAAAATTTTGTTCTGGGATGAAGCTCCAGGAGCACCCGCATGGCAGCAAACAACGGGTAAGCCAATGTTTACGTACCAGACTTACCTTTACGACGGGGTATTTAAAGACCAAGCCGCGATTGATGCCAATACCATCGACTATAAGGCAATCGTTAACACGCTACGCCCTGGCGACATGAAGTACAAAGATTACAACGGCGACGGAAAAATCACTCCTGACGACCAAGTACGTAACAACTTCACCAACATTCCTTTGTTTACGGGTGGAATTAACCTCTCGGCCAGCTACCGCAACTTTGACTTGACCGTCTTGATTCAGGGAGCCGCTGGAGCAAAGCAATTTATAAGTGCCGCCGAAATGGGTAACATCGGAAACTACTTGTTGGATATGTACGAAAACCGTTGGACGATTGACAATCCAAGCGACAAACACCCACGTATTGCCAACCGTAACGACCAGTATTTCTCTACAAACAACGACTACTGGCTGAGAGATGCGGACTACATCCGTCTGAAAAACTTGGAAGTTGGATACAATATTCCAAATACTTTGGTGAAGAAAATCGGAATGAACACGCTTCGCGTATATTTCAATGGTTTGAACCTGTTTACAGTTGATAAGTTAAAGGTGTTTGACCCTGAAACCGACAACTCAACTGGTCAATACTATCCTCAGCAAAAAATCCTGAACGTAGGTCTTGTTGCCGCATTCTAACAACATCGTAATTTGATTTAAAAATGAGCCAATTTGAAAACACTAATCATTAACAGACAGTTGATTACGTGGGCAAATTTTCATTTTGTTTAATCACAAATTACACAACTAAAAAAATAGAGATGAAAAAATACAAATTTCTAATCGCGTCACTCATTGCTTCGACGGTAGTTGTTACCAGTTGTGACGATAGTTTCGTAAACACACAACCCCTCAACGAACTTTCAGAAAATGCCGTTTGGACGGATGCTGCGCTTGCAGAAGCGTTTGTTTCTGAAATTTACGCTGGCTTCGGAAACGGTGGTTTTGATGAGCAAATGTTGGCTTCATTGACCGACGAAACCATCTTTACTCACCCCGGTCGCGGTATTACGACCATCCCTGAGGGCCGTTCAAACCCCGCCGACATTGGTTGGGTAAACGGCACCATCAGCTGGCAGCAAATGTACCTGCGTATTCGCGCTTGTAACCTTGCCCTCAAAAACCTCGCAAGTCCTAAGTTTACAAACACAGGCAACATCGTAGAGCGTTTAACGGGTGAGACCAAATTCATGCGTGCTTATTTTTACCATCAGTTGGCACGCTACTACGGCGGCGTACCTTTGGTGGATCGTCCGTATGATTTAGGAGAAGCCGATTACATGGCTACTCGTAATACTTGGGCGGAAACGGTTGCTTTTATTGTCAAAGATTTGGACGACGCCGCCACTTTATTGAAGGGTAGAAGCATGGCTGCAGGTCGGGCTAACGAAGCTGCTGCTTTGGCGTTGAAAGCACGTATCTTAACCTACGATGCCAGCGATTTGCACGATGCTAACAAGATGAAAGCAAAATCTACGGTACTTTCTTCTTTCTCAAAACCTGAGTTAATCGCAAACGTAAGTGGTTCACAGGCTGACCGTTGGCAAAAAGCAAAAGCTGCTGCTAAAGCAGTATTAGATTTGCCAGGATACGGTAACTTGTTGAATTTGACTGCACCAGCATCACCTCAGCAGGCAACCACCAACTACATCAACAACTCTCTCTCTCGCAATGGCGGTCAAAACGAGTTATTGATGGCGCGTTATTTTATCAACGCAAAACAAGAGAATGGTGGACGTCAGGGACTTTTCAACGGTCCTAACGGCTACAACAACTGGGCAGGAAATACCCCTATCCAAATCATGGTAGATGACTACGAAATGATGGACGGAACGAAGTTTGACTGGAAAAACCCAGCTCATGCTTCAGATCCTTACGTAAACCGTGACCCTCGTTTTTATGGCTCTATCCTGACCGAAGGCTCTCCTTGGAAAGTGCGTAGCAATGCCAACTTACCCCGTGACCCAGCTAGCCAGATCCAAACTGGTCGTTACGAAATCGTAAACGCTTCGGGTGCTAAAGTAACCCACTTTGGTTTGGATACGCGCCAAAGCCCCATCGAAGACTGGAACGGAAGCTACACTGGTTACTATATCCGTAAATTTACGGATCCAAACCCCGCTATTGTTGACCAAAATACATGGCAAGAAGTACCTTGGCCTATCTTGCGCTATACTGAGATGATCTTCAACTATGCCGAAGCTTGTATTGAGTTAGGTCAGGACGAAGAAGCCCGTAATTGGTTGAACAAAATCCGTTTCCGTGCTGGTATGCCTGCCATTACCGAATCAGGAGATGCACTAAGACAACGTTTCCGTAACGAAAAACGCATTGAAATGTTCTTAGAAGAGCAGCGTTTCCATGATGCACGTCGCTGGATGATTGCTCCTACTACCTTAGGGCGCAAAGCCAATGGTATCAGCATCGTAGGTACGCTCAAGCCTGGTAAGACAGTTAGTCTTTATAAATATGATAAAGAAAACTACAACTACTCTTACACTGTATTTGAAATTGACCCAGGTAAGGAAAACCGCAACTGGGCTGATAAATTATACTATTTACCAATTGACCGGAACGAAATGAACCGGAACACTAAATTGGTTCAAAATCCAGGTTATTAATTAGAATCACAAGCACTTGGAGAGCCTTACCGCTCTCCAAGACTTTTAAAAATCTATGCTCTCAAAAATGCAGGGCATAGATTTTTTTAATTTATACCCTCATCCAGAGAACTTTGTGTAGATTTGTTTATTAAGAATTACTATTCCCCAAAAACAGAAATCATGAAAACAGGCATCATTTTATTGGTCATTTTGGGAGGTTTTTCATTTGTGTTACAGGCCCAAGACACCAAAACAATCAGAGTAAAAGCCGACACCGACCTCAAATACGCCATTCCCATGGCTGAGCGTTATCGCTATCCTCAATTCAAAGAAGGTACCGTCTCTTTCTTCAACGCTGCTCCCGCAACGGCAAAACTCAATTACAATTTTCAATTGGGAGAAGTACAATTTCTTAGCTTGACCAGAGACACCCTGTCATTGGCCAATGAACAAACCATTAAACAGATTCAAATTGGCGACAATATCTTTTACTATGACGTGGCCCATGGGTATGTAGAACGCATTGCCACTTATCCGAAAGCTTACTTAGTAGTCAAAACCATGTTTAAAGTAGCCGCAGTCGAAAAAATGGCCGCAATGGGCAAATCCTCCGCTACGTCGTCCATTAGAGAAGTCAATATGCTTTCTACGGGTAATAGTTCTGTCCAAAAACTCGCCTCGAAAGGAGACATCGTTTTTTCAAAAGAAAAAATGTATTTCCTAATGGACTTAAACCATCGTTTTTACAAAACCACGAAGGGAGGATTCTTAAAACTTTTCCCAACCCATAAAAAAGCCATCGAAGCCTATTTTAAAGCCGAAAGTCTTGACCTCGAAAATGAAGAGCATCTCAAAAAAATCCTTCAATTTTGTAGTGAATTACCCCAATAAATGAATTTCTGTTATTTGCAATAACCATTCATTTTTACTCAATTTGTACCCGCTTTGAGCGTCAAAAGCGCTTTGGGGCGTCATTAAACTTTTTAGCTTTACTTTATCTTCTATTGATGAAACATCTTACACTGCTCGCAGGGTGCATCATTGTACTATTCCTATCGACAAGTTGCCAAGAACAAAAAGATACCCAAAAGGACGTAAACGAGCCTACGTTATTTACCCTGCTTACGCCCGAAAAAA
>JAIXPV010000147.1 GCA_027486105.1 Runella sp.
CACAAGGACCAGCTTCAATTACCGTACATGCCAGAGCCTGCCCGTCCGCACTGTACACACTAGTCATCCCGATTTTTTTTCCTATTAAACCAGACATCTTTTTGATTTACAGCAGGTTATAAAATTTATTTTACAAAACGGACTGCAAAATTCTGAAATTAATTTTAACAATCCAACTATTTTACTTTTTTTATTTTTTTCTCAACAAAAAAGGTCAGATGACAGACATCTGACCTCATTTTACTGTGGAAAAGTAATCGCTACTTAGCCTAAGTTATGAATCCAGATGTGGTTTCCTTTCGGACCTTCATCCAATCTATGTTGATTGAAACTTTAAAAGTGTCTTTTTTTAAAGGCTCGCAAAGGTCTGAATTTTTGTATTGAAAAACAAGCTTAATTTTAAAAATTTCAGAAGATAATTTTAATCCTTTATTTTGGCAGCTTTATACCTCAACAATTCAATTGTTTAATGTATAACTGTTGGCACAGTTTTCGTTAGTAGACTATACGAGGAATAACCCGTAAACTATGACAAATGTATGTATTAGAGTGGCTTTCACCCTCTTAGCTATTTTCTTCTGTGAAGACACCAGCGCTCAATTGAGGCGTAATAGTCCTGTTCGCCGCAATGTTCCCGCGTTTGGCGTAATTAAAGTTTTTGCGGGAGGTGGCATATCTTATTATATGGGAGACATGCGCGCCAAAACTGATTTGAGGTTTATCCAACCCCATCTAGCACTGGGGGTCAGCTACAGACTAGCTGAGCGTCTGGCTTTAAGGGGCGAGGTGGATATATATCGTATTTCTGGTAAACAGGCTGGAGGCCCAATTTGGTACAACAATCTTTCTTTTCGTTCTGATAACCCTGCGGCATATATAGGACTACAAATTGACGCATTCCGATATAACGACGAACGTTTATTAAAACCTTATTTATTGGGTGGGATAGGCATGACAAGAATTAATCCTAAAGCAAACTATCAGGGTACTTGGCATAGTTTACCACCACTGATGACTGAAGGAGTAGCTTACAAACGTAATGTGCGTATTGCCGTGATTGGGGTGGGAGTTTCTTGGAAACACGACGACCGTTGGAGTTTTGCCATTGAACTTAGTGATCATTGGGCAAATTCAGATTATTTGGATGATGTCAGTACAAATTACCCTAACCCTGGAGGAATGTCTGAACTGGCACTAGCTTTGTCGGATAGAAGACCTGAATTAACCAATTTACCCTCTGGTTATTCACCTCAAAATGACCCTGGCAATCAACGGGGAAATCCTAAAGTAAAAGACTCTTACGGATTTTTATCATTTCGGGCCGAGTATTTAATAGGTACCCAAGCCCGACGGGCCGAGCGTCGAAAGTTAAGATGTTACTATTAAGAAGATAAAATACTATTTTAGATTTTTCAACAAAGCGGTTATATAGCAATATGAACCGCTTTTTACGTATACAAACCTACCAAAAGTATGAAGCACATTCTACTCATGAACGGCCCAGACAACAAAGGGCTTATTTATAATGTAACCCATGTACTCTATAATCATAACCAAAATATTATAAGTCAGGATGAATACGTAAGCCCTTCCAAGCAGTTTTTTATGAGAACAGAATTTGAGGGAGAAGGTGATCCTGAAAAAATAATTCACGACCTATACAGTACACTTCCTACGGGTATTAATTTACGTCTCAATCCTAAAAAAAAGAAAGACATTGTCGTGTTTGTAACAAAAGAGCATGATTGTTTGGGCGAACTGCTCATAAGATATGCTTTTGACGAGCTGGATGCGACAATCCATGCCGTAATAAGCAATTATAATACCCTACAACCTTTGGTCAGCAAATTTGGCATCCCTTTTCATTTCATTTCTCACGAACATAAAACTCGCAATGAACATGAAGAAGCGATTTTAAGAACTCTTGATATTTACAAACCAGAGTACTTAGTATTAGCCAAATATATGCGTGTTCTTAGTAGCGATTTTGTACAACACTACCCCCATCGAATTGTCAACATTCATCATTCCTTTCTCCCTGCTTTTATTGGAGCCAACCCCTACCGTCAAGCGTATGAAAGGGGTGTCAAAATCATTGGAGCTACGGCTCATTTTGTCAATGATAATCTTGATGAGGGGCCGATTATTGCCCAAGATGTCAAGGAAGTGGACCACCGCCTAACGGCGCTAGATATGGCTACTTTGGGAAAAGATACCGAAAAATCTGTACTGTCAAAAGCCTTAAAGTTGGTATTCAATGACCGCGTCTTTATCCACGGCAATCGTACAGTAATATTGTAGACTATTACTAAAATGGTATTTTTCCTATTTTTTTATACACATTTAAGTATCTTGCACCCCGTTTTTTAACCCTCATACTAACCTTTCTGGAAGACATGCAAAAACTTCAAACCTTAGACTATCTGGTATTTCTTTTTTACTTCATAGTGGTAGCTGGCTACGGCTATTGGATTTATCAACGAAAAAAAACCAAGGAAGCAAGCACAACCGATTTCTTTCTGGCAGAAGGCTCACTTACTTGGTGGGCAATTGGTGCATCCTTAATTGCCTCCAATATCTCAGCCGAACAATTCATTGGGATGTCGGGAAATGGTTTTTCAATGGGATTGGCCATTGCAACCTATGAATGGATGGCTGCCGCTACGCTGTTAGTGGTAGGAATTTTCTTTATGCCCATCTATTTGAAGAATCGTATTTTTACGATGCCACAATTCCTGAATCAACGTTATAATACGACCGTTAGCTTAATTATGGCCATTTTTTGGCTGTTTTTATACGTTTTAGTGAATTTAACATCTATCCTATTTTTAGGAGCGCTTGCAGTTTCTACCATTTCGGGAATTGATTTTACGGTATGTATGATTGGGCTGGCCATTTTTGCTGTTATCATTACGGTAGGTGGAATGAAAGTAATTGGATATACCGACGTTATTCAAGTGTTTTTCCTCATTTTGGGGGGGTTAGCAACTACTTACCTAGCCATGGATTTGGTTTCTCAAGAGTTTGGTGTAGACGGAATTACCAGCGCTTTTGGCACCATGCTTGAGAAGTCGGAAGATCACTTCCACATGATTTTCCAAGAAGGAAACCCACACTATATGGCGTTGCCAGGTTTGACGGTACTCATTGGAGGAATGTGGATTGTCAACCTAAATTACTGGGGATGTAACCAATACATTACACAACGTGCGCTGGGAGCTGATCTTAAAACAGCGCGGGAAGGAATTCTTTTTGCGGCGTTTTTAAAACTTTTGATGCCTGTCATCGTAGTACTACCAGGGATTGCAGCTTATACGTTATATCAAAAAGGCCTGTTTCAAATGGAAATGCTAGAAGGTGGCGAACTCAATCAAGACCGCGCTTATCCTGTATTGCTAAATTTGCTCCCTGTAGGACTTAAAGGGCTTTCTTTTGCGGCCTTAACTGCCGCAATTGTAGCGTCATTGGCAGGAAAAGCAAATAGCATTTCAACCATTTTCACCCTTGATATTTATAAAAAATACATCGGCCAAGATGCTGATGAAAAGAAACTTGTTTGGATTGGACGGATAACGATTGTTGTTGCTATGATTTTGGCAATTATCATTTCTCCTTACATGGGCATTGACAAAAAAGGTGGTTTTCAGTTTATTCAGGAAATGACGGGGCTTGTCTCGCCAGGCGTATTTGCCGCTTTTATTCTTGGATTTTTCTGGAAAAAAACCAATTCTGCGGGAGCCCTCTTTGCTATTGTAGGAGGTTTTCTCATTGCTTTCTCAATGCACAACAACTGGCTTCCTGGCACTGACTGGACCTTGGTTCCATTCTTAGACCGGATGGGAATCGTATTCTTAATTTGCGTGGCAGTGATGGTTGTACTAGGACTTTGGCAGCCAAGCAGCAAAGGCTTAGCGATTGATTCGTCCATGTTCAAAATCAAAGGAACCTTTGCCATCGGCACAGCGGTTATTTGCGCAATTATTGCAATACTTTATACCGTATTCTGGTAATCCGTTTTACTTTACCACAAAAAATACCCCTGCCGATGAAACACTCGGTAGGGGTATTTTTTTGCACTTCATTAAACTTTTGCTCATTGCTGCCTATCTAAGCTTTAAAACTGCCTGAAAACTTACACAAACGCTCACCCCCATTCATCCTCATGGACACTATCCAACACCAACGCGCTATTCAACACCTATTTTGGAGAGCGGGCTTCGGAGCTTCACCAAGTGAAGTAAAAAAAGCGATGTCCATGTCAAGACTTCAACTTGTTAAAAGTTTATTTAAAGATAGCAGCAACATAAAACTGTTGACTCAAGTCTCCAATGCTCCTGCTCAGGA
>JAIXPV010000417.1 GCA_027486105.1 Runella sp.
AAGCGGGTACGTTTAACGAAGACGAGTTGATTGCTCTATGCGTTTTAATTTTAACAGCAGGCCATGTAACGACCATTGATCAGTTAGCCAACGGAATTTTCGCCCTACTGTCACACCCTGTTGAATTAGTAAAACTTCAAGAGAATCCGTCATTGATTAACGCTGCAATTGAAGAGATACTACGATTTGACACCTCTGTCCCATTTACTTTCCGTATTACAACTAAGCCTATATGGGTGGGTCAGTACCAGATTCCTGCTGGACAACTGCTGGCTTTAGGGTTATCAGCCGCAAACCACGATGAAACCATTTTTTCAGAGCCAGAGAAGTTTGATATTAGTCGAGCTAACAACCGACATATTTCATTTGCGTATGGTCCACATTTTTGTTTGGGAGCTATTTTGGCCCGTCTGGAGCTAAGCATAGCTATACAATCGCTGATTAGGCGATTTCCTAATCTCCAGCTTCACCCGACCAAAGACTATGCTATTCGTAGCGAGAGCATTATGTTCAAAGGCTTTCATAGGTTACCTGTTCTACTGAAGTAAGGAGCCTATTTGGCGTTCGAAGTCATCCTGCGGAAAACAACGAACAAAGGGGGAGCACCGGTTTGTAACTAAAAGGCCAATGTGGATATTGATAATTAAGTGTTTAACATACCCTACTTATCATAAAATTCATTAGAAAACAGTATTGCAGGTCGCTTTCGCGGGAGGAATACTTATTGAAACACTGGTTTATTTTGGTACATTTTGGGTGGCAGGGGTTAGAAATCAGGAACGACCGTTCCTGATTTCTAACCCCTATTATATTGGGGTAAGTGTCCTTCAATTCACGAATAGTTTCAAACATGTGTTTTCATTAAGCAAGTCAGGAGAAAGTTATTAATGATAAGTTTTAATCTCTGGATTTACCAAGGTTGTTTCAATATTTTTGGCAGTTAAAGCCTTGATTTAGAGTAATGAAAACAAGCCTACTATTTTCCAGAAAGTATTTTTTGCACATCTGGCAGGATGCGTGAATCTCCCCTTTTGATAATCTTTAAGTTTCGGTCAAGTAAAAAACACGTTGGATAAAATGTAATATTGAATGCTTGCGCTAACGTTTCATGGCCTTGGCGCAGTTCTTCGATTTGATCCCAATGAATTTCTTTCTTAGCGATTATATCGCGCATTGCTTGACTGGGGATGGTATTTTCACCCGCAATGCCGACAATTTTAAGTCTTGATTCATCAAAATTACTGTAGAGTGCCTTTAATTCGGGTATAGCTTTCAGACAGGGACCGCACCAGCTTCCCCAAAAATCCAACAAAATATACTCAGATTTTATCGTTGACAGGTTTAACTCAGTATTCAGGATAGTTTTCTTTTTGAAGGGCTTAATTCTAACCCCTTCTCCAAAGCTTTCTATTTTTGTCATTTCATCCGTTATCTCTTTCATCAAAGGATGATTTGCCCAATTAGAGGAGTATCGTTCAAGTTGCTGCTTGAGTGTTTGTCTTGGCCAGGCATTCCACCTTCCCGCCAATAGATAGAAATTGATGAAGTTGGTTTGTCCCGAAAAAATAAGACTATCCAAAGCTTTATTAAAAACGCGAACTAACGCATCCATTTTTAATCTTTGCACATCTGCTCCTATGGTATCTCCAGCCTGAATACGCTTATTTGCCTCAATAGAATTCTGCATCAGTTGGGATCGTAAAGGGTTAATTTGAAGGGCCTCAAATGTTACCCATTGGTTGGTCAAATCACTGTTAGCGCTCACCAGATTCCCCGTTGTGTCAAGGATTACTTTCATTTCATTGTCCCAAATGAAGGTAATTTGAGATTGCTGTTTACCACTAACTTTTAGGTTATAAAAGCTTATAGGATGCTTTTTTCGTTCAATAACTACATTGGATTGAGGCTTGACAATGAAGGAATCAATAACCTGAAAATCTTTATATTTTGACATTACTTCAAGATGGGCGGTTAGGGGATAAGGGGTTTGATTCAAAAAAGTCAGTTTTTGTCCCTGCCCATATAAGGCGACTAAAGAAAAGCATAACAGGTGTAGATAGGTTTTCATAACTGTAGGTAAGTAGTATTCAGCGAAGAATAATAAATGCCAAAATACTGATTTGAAAGGTATTTTCTGAAAAATATGTTAAAAAGTTATCAAGCGGCCATTCTTCTGTCTCAGTCCCTGGTTGGTCGTACTGTCTCTAAGCAATACCTGAATTCCTGTCCTTTTTTACTGCATCGTGGCCTTTTTTCTTCGAAGCGTGAATCAATCGCATCGGCGAATGGCCATCGACTGAATGTGTTGATTATATCATTGCTTTGATTGCACCTGAGCTGCCTATCAGCAAGACGGTGCCAGCGCTGTTGATTGGGAGATGGTAATTTTATTGTAAGTTAAAATCTTGATTGGCACACTGTAATATACTATTCATATGTTGCCGCATTTTCTCGTATTCCGCAGTCCAAGGAGACCTAAAAACTTTTGTGTAGAGCCGCTCAAATCTTTCTGTATTATAAATCTGTTCGTCGTTGGAGATGATGGATAGATTCAAATTTCATCATTTTTTTTGCAAACCGAATGCAGACTCCGAGATTTTATACCTGGTTTCTATACATTAAGTATCTGACAGCATTTCTTCATCGACTTGTTAAGAAAGTATGTAGCTTCAAGAGCTTTAGAAGTGCCGATATAACCGTAGTTCTACACTTTGTTTTTTCTTCACACCTTTACAAAAAACTTATGTACACACACTTCGTACACACATCCCGTACACACATAAATTTTAAAGCATTTTCAAAGGCTTCAGCCCAACAAAAAAGCGCCAAAAAGCGACGAAAAAGCGGCTTTTTGGCGCATATAGACATATTCCTCTAGGCGATTGACTGTCTGCCAAATGAGCGTACAACTGTACCTGCATTATCCTTAAAAACGGGTAATTGTTCCTCGTTTTTTAGTGATTTACCCATTGTCGTTGTCCATCTCCAAAGGAAAACAACACCCAGTAACGTCGCAATCCCGATGAGCCAAATCCAATGACCCTGTAACCAACCTGAGGCACTCGGTGATGTGGGCAGTTGCGCTGAAAGCGGTGATTGACTCAACGGAGTCGGTCCAATTGCTTTTAATTGGACCGTTGGCAGGAGCTCTTTGGTATCAGTATCGTCGGTTTCTTTGCTCAATTCCACCATTGTTTGATTGGCCATCAGGTGTACCAAATCGGCTTTATGACGAATCAGGGTTCCCTCCACAATTTGGCCCTTGTAACGCTCAAAAAGTTCGGTCAACTTTGGCTGTTCCTCATAGCGTTTCAGCAGCTCTTCCATCTGGTCAATGTATTTCTCCATTTTAACCAGTTGTTCCGCGTGGTTTTTGGCGGTGGAGGCGTCTTTTTTGAGGCCCGTGTACTCCAAAATTACATTGCGAATCCATTCACTTACGTTCATTTTTTGTCGGCGGGCCAATTCGTCCAACAGGTTACGGGTAATGCCGTCGAGGCGTAATTGCAATCGTTCATCTTTCATGGTTGTGTTACATTTATTGGTTAAAAATTAGTGTTCCAAAAAACAGGATAGTCATTTTCTGTCAGTGCCCAACTGAAATCAGGGTCTTGTTGAATGAGATAATCCGCCAAATCAAATCCCTGTTGGCGTTGGATTGCCGTGGCGGCCAGTTCTACCAGCGTAGAAACACTGACATCATAGCCCGCTTCATGCAAGGCTTCGGCTTTGATTAACCATTTTTCATAGGGAGTGCCCTGTCCTCTATCAATACCCGCGTCGGGGAATAGAATAATCTTACGTTTTGCCAAAGGTTCAAATTTGTCTTCCTGAAGTCCCATGCCTCCCGAGGCCAACCACACGTATTTTGGAAAAATCAGGGTCATTAAAATGGCCGTTTTTTCGCTTTCGACGACCGCTATGGGTTGATTTGTAGGCACATTTGCCAATTGATGCAGACCAAAAAAGCATTGTTGCAACTTAAAATCGGGCCATTTTTGAAGGGCATGTACCCACTGGATATGGTCGTACGGCTTTTTAACCCTTTTTCCCGAGGAGGCATCGTACAGCATCACCTTTCCCGCATGAATTTGTCCCTTGGCATTGATTTGCCAAAAGATGACCGCCCCAGGCCAGTGTTTAGAAGTACCGATTTGAAACTTTTCCGCTAAGTAACCTGCGGGTTCGGGCCCGAAAAGCGTCTTTAGGTAACTTTTAAAGTGATTGTTTGCATTGGCCGAAAGCGTTCTTTGCATTAAACCCTTGTCAATAAACGTTTGTGCGGGTGGTTTTCGGGGAAGCGGTAAAATGGCATTGGGAGGCCGCTCTGGGAGGGCGAAATGGTCGGAAAAATAGTGTTTGGGTGTAAAATGATACCCACAATTGACTTCCCGATTGCACCTTCCTACGTCCTGAGGTAGATATTGATTATTTTCCTCGTCCACATAGCGTTTGAGGGTCTTATGGTTACAGCTTGGGCAAGTGAATAGCCTGTTTGGACGCGTGTCGTCCAAATGAAAACGATAGTGGTTCATGATTGAATGAAATGGGTAAAGTGTGTAATTGGTAGGGTGTGTAATTTTTTACACGGCTATGTTTTTACACACTTCAGTATTGTTTAATCAGTTACGGATGGTTTTGTGTTTGCCTTTATCGCCTAAAAACAATACCGCAATTTCACGCATGAAATGGGTAAAGTGTGTAATTTGTAGGGTGTGTAATTTTTTACACGCCTGCGTTTTTACACACTTGGGTTATTGTTTAACCAGTTGCTGATGGTTTTATGTTTGCCTTTATCGCCTAAAAGCAATTCCGCAATCTCACGCGTTTTTTTACCATTTTGAGTCATTTGGATGGCTTCCCTGATTTTCGCGGCTTTGATTTCCTGACTACTGAGATCGGAGGGCTTCTTTGCCAAGGCGTGATACATCTTTACGGCATGACCAATCAGGACTTCCGAAAGAGTAAGGGCAGTCATAAAGTCATCATTTTCACAAATCACTTCCGATTTGCCGAGTTGATCATTTTTATTCCGAATCATGGTAAGAATCATGGCGATGCGAAACGTAATCAGCCCCAATCGACGGATGGAAGCAATCAGGTTGTCCCCGATTTCGTCCACCAATTCTAGCTGCCAGCGTTCAAAAGTTTGGTTGAAAAGCGCCTCCTGAGCGGCTGTCAGACCGAAAAGCAGGGGTTTTTCCGTACGTGTCTGAAGGTTATCGTACAGCATCAGCAAGTCCAACCCGTATTCATCCACTTTGTCGTCGTAGGAACCATGCGAAGTCTTGGCGAAAACAGGTTTCCAACTTAATTCGTACTCGAAGGAATAAAAGCAAAAGCGGGAAAAAAGGCCATTCTCCGTGTTGGGAATCAATTTTCTGACTTGGGCGGGGGTGCCAGATAAAATCACGGAAAGAAAAGGGTTCTCCATTTCACTGAATTCATCGTTGGTTTTGCGAAGTTGTGAAATGGCTTCGTGGTGAAATGCTTTACGGAGCATGTCGGAGAAGTTGCCCCAATCCTGATTGAGCGTGGCAGAAAGCGTGTCGGCTTCGCTCTCAAACATGATTCCCCGCCCCTGATTGTCATTCAGTGCCTTCAGTACGACAGCAGCGCTGCTGTTGGCAGGAATAAAAAGCATTTGATTAACGGGAGGAGCAGGCTTTTCAGGTGGCTCTTGGCCCTTGTTTTTCATGGCTTTTTGATACTCCCGTTCGTCCTGTTTAAACGCCTCCAGCTCATTGGCGGTCTGCACTCTGAATTGTCGATGAATAGGGGCGGCCAGTTG
>JAIXPV010000118.1 GCA_027486105.1 Runella sp.
GAGGGCTTGGTATCCCAAACGGTTTAGGGCTTTTCTGCTTCCATTCAGCCTGTTTTTTCTACGCCTGAGCTACGATAAATTGAGTTCTTTTTTCTTTTTTCTGACTTTTGATGTGTCAAAAAGGCAGTCGGTATCGTTGTATTACCGATAACTAAGATTACAAGTCTCTATGCCTCAGAGAAGTATATCTTTGCTCCTGATTACAATTTAACAGCTATGAAAAAGATAAAGTACACCTTGATTTCGTTGGCGATAGCCATTGGACTGAAAGCCTGCTGGGTTAAAAATGACAACCAAATTGCGTTGAAAGGTACATTTTTGAACGAATCGTACCTCAACCATGCCTCTCATGCCTCTGATACGCTCTTAAGCGCGATTCCATTCTATTGTACTGAATTGGTTTTTGACCATCCTGATAGTGTTTTGGTCAGAAATGGCGTGGAAGAGTATGCGTTAAAATACGAAATCCATCAGGATTCTTGCTTTGTGAAAAATGCGTATCAGCACCAAGGTAAACTGCGTGATTTAGTGTTGATTTTGACGTCGGATACTTCTTTTGTGGCTTTAGAACAGGAGTTTACGGGTCAAAGTCAACCTGCGTCTTTTCGGAAAACTTCCATTTTTAAAGGATTTGAATACGGCTTGAATAACGCCACCCTTGCTGGGAAGTATGCCCTTGTTGATGCCCATACCCAAAAGGAGGTAGTCGTGACGTTTACGGCCGATGGTCGGATTGTAGGGCTTCCAACGTACCAAAAATTTGCGGTATGTTATTCGGGAGATTGTGTTTCGGAGCCACTAGAAGCCTCCAACGTAATAATGCTAGAAAATGCCCAAAAGGAGGTCGAGTTTGCCGTTTGGCGATTTGATAAGTCGACAAAACGCCTGACTATTTCAAAACTTGCGAAGCCGCAGCCCGACATCAAAGGCGAAAGAGCGATTCAATCAACGCTGCTTGAAGCTGGAAAAATCAGTTAGAAATGAGGCGTTTAACCTATTTATTCTCCCATTTAGTACAGCCATGAATTTTAGAATAACCCATGTTTACTTACTGTTGAATGTTTTGCTTTTTATCGCTTTGGGGTGTAAAACCGAGTCTGAACAAACAAATAAAAATGCGACGCCCTCGAAGATAACGCAAATTTCGAACTTAAAAACGATCACTGAGATACAGCCGAGGATGAAGCCTTTTGCTCTGACTTTCAATGATTTGATTGAAAAAGGTCGGTTGCATAAATTACCCACACTGACCCAGAAAGAAATCGCTACCTATTTCGTGGAAGCCATTGATGAAAACTTTACCGAAGAGTACAAGTATCATCTTTTGGACGAAATTGTTACGGCGACCAACGGAAAAATGATGCTTATAGCCCGGGAATACGACAACGAAAACACCGTTTGGCTGTGTTTGTATGACAAAAATCATAAAATTTTGAATGCTAAAGAGGTCTATTACGACAATGCCGAGGGAAACTATCAGGTAGAAGCAAGCCTTAAAAATGATACGCTGACGCTTTTTATGGACGATGTCAACGAGGGGAAATATACAGAGAAGTATATTTTCGAAAAATATTTTAAAATCAGGCAGTTAAAAAATTAAGCAAATTTATTTACGCAAAGCCGCAGTGGTGCAAAGAGCTTGGTTTTTGTTGGTCCAGTACGTCAGGGTAAAATATTGATTATAAATAGATTAGGTGGTAAGTAGGGTTGAGTGTTTGCAAAAAAACAGGCCTCAACTAAAAGTCGAGGCCTGTCCAACCCATACAGCCATTTTAAAAATATTTTACTTAACGTAAGTTTCTGTTTCGAAATTGTGTTACAACTTAATTTGTCATAACAATTAAATAACAAAGATTACCCTTCAAAAAGTTCCCACATGTGATGCTTTTAAGAGAGAACAGGATTTTCCCTATTTTGTTTAAAACTTTTGCAAGATAGCAAAATAGTAGAATCCAACAAATGTAGATCAATCGTAATTTTTTTATTCTCTGATGCGACAAACTCGCCCAAAAAAGCGTCGAAAATTGGAATCTTAACCCTGAAGGTTAAATAGTTTAATTTCTCAAAAGTTTAACAATTTTGCTACGATTTTTTTTGCACATTTATTTTTAATCCGCCAAACCAGAAGCGCTCCTGAGCGGGTTCGAAATAGCGCCCGTTGGCGGCATTGATTTGAACGTTTTGAAAATAAATGGTATTCAGTACGTTGTTTACCCCTATAAAAGGCTCAATGCCTAAGCGTCCTGCGCGAAAAGTGCCCCCAATTCTTAAATTCAGGTTGGTATATCCATTGGCAGTTACGGCGTTGGCATCGTCGGCGTAAAGGTCAGAAGCGTGGCGCACTTGCGCAAGGGCAAACAAACCCGATGGTCGGAAATACCTTAATTCGGCCTGAGCAGCGTGTTTGGGAATGCCAGGTAGGGTATTTCCGTCAAATTCACCCGCCGTAGTTTTATAGGTTTTGTACTTAAAATCAGAGTAGGTATAGTTTGAAAACAGCGACAATCCTTTGGCTAAGATTGTGTTAAAACTAAGCTCAATACCTTGCCGACGCGAGCTTCCTGCATTGCGATAAAAAACGCGCCCAGGCTGCCCAGGGATTTGATACGGCACCAATTCATCTTTTACATTGATGTTGAACAAGGCGACATCTACTCGCACACGACTGTTCAAAAAGGTTTTGGCACCGATTTCATAATTGGTGGCGCGTTGAGGGTTTAATTCAGGGTTTAGCCCGCCCGTTCCTGAGGGATTGTTGGAGAGTTCGCTGAGCGTAGGGGTTTCAAAGCTGGTGCCCAAATTGGTGTATACATTCACTTTCGAAGAAAGCTCATAAGAAATTCCGAGGGTAGGATTGAGGCGGCTGTATTGCCGTTTTCCAGATTGGTCGCCGTCGCTCAGGAAGGCATCATCGGCTTTCATCCGGATGGCATCTGAGCGTAATCCAGTGAGGAGTGTCGCTTTGCGAAAAGAAAGTTCCTGGGTAATGTAGGCGGCAATGTTTTTGAAAGATTCGACTTGGTCAAATGTCAGTTTTCCGCGTGTGCCTGTTAGGTTATCAAACCGGCGGCGGGTATCGGCCTGCGTTTCAAAATCGGTGCCTAGTCGAAACCGATAGTTCAGTTCCCCAAATTGTTGGGTGTATTGGTACTGCCAGCTTGCTCCCGCAAATGCCCGATTGATAGTACCTGCGCCTGCGGCCTGAAACGCTAGGTAATTGGCAAAGTCGCGTTTAGTGCCAAAAACACGCGCAAAAATCAAACTCTTGCCCATCCGCTTTTCGAAAATAATGCCTATACGCCCCTGATTTACGGATTCTGTGGCCAGAAAACGAAGATTATTTGGGTGCGCTTGACGACGATTTTCGTTTACCTGTACCAACGTAAGGCCGCCTGGATCGTCTGCCTCGGGGCTAGTACCGTAGTTGGCCAATATCGAAAGGCGCGTCAGCGAGTCGAAATCATAACGGAGTTTCAAGTTGAAAATACTGCTCTCCATGCGACTGTTGCCGCGATAACCCTCTGATTGGTTGTGCGTTCCGATAAAAACGTATTGGAATTTTCCCTTTTGGCCTCCTGTTTTTACCCGAAAACTCCTAAATCCGTAGGAGCCTACGGTGGCTTGTCCTTCTACTAAGGGCATATCGGTGGCGTTGTCGGTTTGGAGGCTGATGATTCCTCCGGCCGCATTTCCAAACAATCCCGACGAAGGCCCACGCATTACTTCCAACCGACGCATGGCTCCCATGTCCAAGTTGTCGACGTCGGCTTGCCCGTCGGGGGTTGATTCAGGAATTCCATCTACCACTAATCGAATACCACGAATTCCAAAAGCGGCTCGGGCGCCGAATCCACGAATCGAAATCCGCAAGTCTTGGTTGAAATTGTCGGGATTTTGGGCAAAAAGTCCAGCCACACCACCCAATGATTCAAACAACGAAAGTTGCGGTTGGCCAATCTGAATTCGGCTACCATCCAAAACCGTAAGGGCAGCGGGTAAGCGTTTTTCGTTGGTCTCCAGGCGCGTTGTAGTGACGGTGACGGGCGCTAGCGACAGGGTTTTGAGAGAATCTTTTTGTTGGGCAAAACTGGTAAGAGAAAATAAAATATATGCCACACTGCTCAGCTTTGAACAGAAAGCAGCAAATGAACACTGGCGAAAAGTATAAACTGATAGATTTAAGGACATACGAATTTGTTGTAAAAGGGTTGGTGTTGTTTTTTTGTGGAAATAATCATAAAATTGTAAGGATTTGTACTATTAATCAGGTGGCGCAGTCGGATATCGTTTTAAAATAGGATGTTTTCTTTATGAACTCTTTTAATTTATCCCATCATCTTCAGTCGCGCAAGTTAGAGCTTGTTGTTGAAAATCGCACCGCCTATACCCTCGAAAATGCCGAGTTGAACATTTATGAAACGCACCAAATTGCCAAAAATGTGGAGCTGACCTTCAGCAATCCTGTATTGGCAAGTATGATTCGGGGCAAAAAAGTGATGCACCTCGATAATTTACCCTCCTTTGATTTTTTGCCTGGCGAATCTGTCATTGTGCCCGCCGACCAAACCATGCGCATTGATTTTCCCGAAGCACAGTTTGATAACCCAACCCAGTGCTTGGCCCTTGCGATAGCTCCTTCCAAGATAAAGCAAATTGTTGAAACACTTAACGAAAGAGCACCCTTGGTCGACAATCAACAAGGATGGCAATTTACGAACGAGAATTTTTACTTCACCAACGAGAATTCTATTCATCTGCTTATTCACCGATTGATTTACATTTTTACAGAGAACAACGAAGCAAAGGATTTTTTTGCTAATCTGGTGCTGCAAGAGCTTATCGTGCGTTTGATGCAGACCAAAGCCCGTAATGTATTGACCAACCACTTGCCGCAATTGGCCAATACAAATCGTTTGGCTTTTGCCGTCAAATATGTTCAAGACAATATTCATAAAAATCTAACCGTCCGAGAGTTGGCCGATAAGGCCTGTATGAGTGAGCCGAATTTTTTTCGTTGTTTCAAACAACAATATGGCATTACGCCAGTAGAATACATCAACCAGCAGCGTATCCAGTTGTCAATCAGGCTGTTGAGAAATACGCAGTACAGCATTGCCGATATTTGTTTTGCGTGTGGATACAACAACCTTAATTATTTTCTAAAAGTGTTTAAAAAAGCGGTTGGGACAACTCCCGCCAACTACCGCCGTCAGTTTATTATCTTCTGATTCTCACTCAACGTTTCGTTAAACCCGCCTCACTCTGTCTTAATTCTTTAGTTGATAGAATAGTTCTATTTTTTAAGATGATTGTTAAAAGTCTTATCAAGGGGTGTTTTTTACATTTGGATATTATTTTATCAATAAAATTTATAAATTTATTGAGCAAGTTAAACGATATTACCCTAAATTTAAATCTTATATTAAATGGAACTAAACGGTAGTTATGTTCTCCCAGCTTCAACGCAAAAAATCTGGGAAATGCTCATGAATCCTGATACACTGGCGAAAGTAACGCCAGGAATATCGCGGTTAGAATTGGAAAGTGAAAATGTTTACAAAGCAATTGCTGAAGTGAAAATTGGCCCTGTTTCTGGGAAATTTGAGGGAAAGGCAGAAGTGCTTCACCCGGTTGTTGCCGAAAGTTTCACTCTGAATGTCCACCAAAATAGTAAAATTGGCAACGTATCAGCCCACATTAAAATGCACCTGAAAGCGGTGTCTGAAAATGAAACAGAACTGTCTTTTGCGGGCAAGGCACATATGTCGGGGCTACTGGCTCGTACTGGTAACCGTGTAATGAGCGGCGTGGCCAATACGCTCACGAAGCAATTCTTTCAGAATTTTGAGGATGAATTGGCGGCCAAAGAACAAGTATAAAGAGGGCACTTCCTCTAGTGCTTTTGTCGCTTAAGTTTTTAAATATTTGTTATGTAATACCCTAAAAACCAATGGATTTTGTGCGAAAGCACTTAACTTTTACCTTACCTACATTATGCCAAAAATCACATTAACCGTAAACGGAAAAACGCACACCCACGAGGTAGAGGGGCGTTTGTTGCTGGTGCATTATCTGCGTGATACCCTCGGCTTGACGGGGACACACGTAGGCTGTGATACAAGTAGCTGCGGCACCTGCACCATTCATTTAGATGGCAAAGCCATCAAATCATGCTCGCTGTTGGCGGCCCAAGCCGATGGTAGCAGTATCACTACGATTGAAGGACTCGCGCCCGAAGGAGAACTTCATCCGTTGCAGGAAGGCTTCAAGGAAGAGCATGGATTGCAGTGCGGCTTCTGTACTCCTGGAATGATTATGTGCGCCGCCGACTTACTTAGCCGCAATCCTGACCCTACGGAGCAGGAAATTCGCGAAGGGTTGGAAGGAAATATCTGTCGTTGTACGGGTTATCACAACATCGTACGGGCCATACAGTACGCGGCGCAAAAATCGGCGGTTGCGGTTTAAAACAGTTAACTGTATCCGATTTTAAAACATTTCTATCACTCTCTAGAAAAAGAATATGAGCAATAAATTCATTGGTAAATCCGTAAAACGCATTGAAGATAAGCGTTTTATCACCGGGAAAGGTCGTTATACCGACGACATCGTGCTGCCGGGCATGACATACGCATACATTCTGAGAAGCCCTTATGCCCACGCCCGCATCAGAAGCATTGACTATTCGGCCGCCGAGGCCATGCAAGGCGTAGTAACCATCATGACGGGCGAGGAAGTAGGCCACTACGGTGTGCCTTGTGGGTGGCAAGTAAATTTTAAAAACGGCGACATCATGAAGGAGCCGCCGCATCCGTTGTTGGTAAAAGATAAAGTGCGCCACGTGGGGGATGCCGTGGCAATGGTTGTGGCCGAAACCCGCGAATTGGCTCAGGATGCAGCCGAAGCCATCATCATTGATTACGAAGTTTTGCCCGCCGTAACCGACGCTTCCAAAGCGGTACTGCCTGGGGCACCGCTGGTGCACGACGATGTTCCGAATAATATTTGTTTTGACTGGGAAATCGGGAACCCCAAAGCGGAAGTTGATGAAGCAATGGCGAGTGCGCACCACATTACTTCGTTGGACTTTGTCAACCAGCGCCTTTCCCCCAATGCCATGGAGCCGCGCAGCTACATTGGTCAATATGATAATGTTTACGACAAATACACTCTTTATACCTCCACCCAAAATCCTCATTTGATTCGTCTGCTGATGTGCGCCTTTGTGTTGGGATTGCCAGAGCACAAGGTACGCGTGGTGGGCCCCGACGTGGGCGGTGGTTTTGGTAGCAAAATATACCATTATACCGAAGAGGCGTTGGTGACGCTGGCCTCTAAAAAAATTGGTCGGCCTGTAAAATGGACCGAAACACGCTCGGAAGCATTTCAGACCGACGCCCACGGACGCGACCATGTCACGCACGCCGAAATGGGGTTTGATGCCCAAGGAAATATTGTGGGCCTACGCATTAAGACTTTTGCAAACTTGGGGGCCTATCTTTCGACCTTTGGTACGGCCGTACCGACGTATTTGCATGGAACACTACTGCAGGGCTTGTACACCACGCCTAAGATTCACTTGGATATGACTTGCGTTTTTACCCACACCACGGCCGTAGATGCGTATCGTGGGGCAGGGCGCCCAGAAGCAACTTTCTTGTTGGAGCGTTTGGTCGATTTGGCGGCGTTGGAAATGGGAGTAGACCCCGCCGAACTGCGTCTCAAAAACTTCATTCCCGCGTTTGACGGGGTAACTCAACCAGGTTATCAGACCAATGTTGCCTTGCAATACGACAGCGGCAATTACCATAGTGTCTTGGAAAGAGGCCTAGAAATGCTTGGTTATGAGAATTTTAGAAAAGAACAGGCAGAGGCGGCCAAGACCAATAAAATTCTGGGGGTAGGCTTCTCTACCTACATCGAAGCCTGCGGCATTGCGCCGTCTGCGGTTGTGGGTTCATTGGGGGCCCGTGCTGGGTTGTATGAAGTGGGGCAAGTTAGGGTTCAACCTACCGGAAAAATTAGTGTGTTTACGGGAGCCCATTCCCACGGACAGGGGCACGAAACTACTTTTGCGCAAGTGGTGGCCGACCGTCTCGGTATTCCGATGGAAGATGTTGATATTATCCATGGCGACTCTGATACGGTGGCTTTCGGAATGGGAACCTACGGCTCGCGCTCGTTGGCCGTGGGTGGAAGCGCCATTGTGAAAAGTTTGGATAAAATCATTGAGAAAGGGGCGAAAATCGCGGCCCATAAATTGGAATGTTCGGCCGATGATATTGAGTTTAAAGATGGTAAGTTTACCGTAAAAGGAACCGACAAATCCTTAAGTTTTGGCGATATTGCCTTGACAGCGTATGTTCCGCACGTGTATCCTGCCAACTTAGAACCGGGCTTGGATTTCAGCAGTTTTTACGACCCCACCAACTTTACGTATCCGTTTGGATGTCACATTGCGGTGGTTGAAATCGACAAAGAAACGGGCTTTACCAGAGTGAAACGCTTTATTGCTGTCGATGACGTGGGCAACGTGATTAACCCCATGATTGTAGACGGACAGATTCACGGTGGGTTGGCACAAGGAATCGGTCAGGCGTTGTTTGAAGGTGTTGAGTTTGATGAAAATGGGCAAATTACCAACGGTAGCTACATGGATTACACCATGCCACGCGCCGACGACCTCCCGATGTTTGAGTTGGACCGTCAGGTGACGCCTTGTCCTCACAACCCATTGGGGGTGAAAGGCGCGGGGGAAGCTGGCTGCATCGGCTCTACGCCCGCCGTAGTGAATGCCGTGATTGACGCGTTATGGTCTGCTGGACATAAAGTCAAAGATGTACGGATGCCCATGACCCCCGAGCGCGTTTGGAAAGCGATGCAACCGGCCTAAATTTTTTGTTTCACCAATTCAATCTTTTAAAAATGATTCCATCATCTGTCGACTATACACGCGCCAGTTCAGTAGGGGAGGCTATTCGCCTCCTTGCTGAAAACCCTGACGCTAAGTTACTGGCAGGCGGCCATAGCCTAATTCCTGCCATGAAATTGCGCCTCAATAGCCCTGCTTTGCTCATTGACATCGCCCGCATTGCTGAGCTACGATTTATTGAAGATACAGAAAACGCCATCGTTATCGGGGCGGCAAGTACCCATGCCGATATTATCACCAATCAGTACCTCAAGGGCTTGACGGCAATGATTGAAGCGGGTGAATTGATTGGAGATACGCAAGTACGTAACATGGGGACCCTCGGTGGTAGTATTGCCCATGCCGACCCTTCGGCAGATTGGCCTGCTGTTTTGCTGGCTTTGGAGGCCCAAATCAAGGTGCAGGGGGCTGATGGTGAGCGTATTATACCAGCTGCTGAGTTCTTTACGGGATTTTTTAGCACTGCACTCGATTCGGGCGAGATTGTGACGGAGATTCACTTGCCGAAGGCTGCGGTAGGAAGCGCTTCGGCTTACCGTAAATTTATGCAACCCGCCTCGCGTTTTGCCATTGTGGGCTGTGCGGCGTCGGTAACGGTAGAAGGTGGGGTTATTTCTGCCGCCAATGTGGCCTTTACGGGGGTCTCTGATGCGGCCTTCTTGGATGAAGGTGTTGCCTCGGCGTTGATTGGGAAATCAGCGACCCTCGAAAACATCGAAGCGGCGGCATCAGCAGCTGCCGAAGGAGATATGCACATCAATGAAGACCATTTTGCTTCGCAGGCCTATCGTAAACATTTGGCGAAGGTATACGCCAAACGAGCATTGGCGGGGGCGTGTGGTTTATAGATATTTCCTGTTTGTTTTTTTTACCCATAGAATGGGCGGCCAAAAGGCTGCCCGTTTTTTTTGTAACTTTCGCAAAAAACAGCCTTTTCAATGCTTCCTGAATCTTACCTCGCATCAAAAGATGCCACTTTAGCTTCCATTATTGAATCTACGCCAACGTTCAAAAAAACGGATTGGAACAACGACGTTTACCTAGCGTTGCTGGAAAGCATTGTTTCGCAACAAATTTCGGTCAAGGCCGCTGATTCTATCTTCGCCCGTTTTAGGGCGCTGTTTGAGGATGTGTACCCGCACCCCGAATTGCTGCTAAAAAAATCAAACGAAGAGCTGCGCAGTGCGGGTCTTTCGTTTCAAAAAATCAATTATCTGCAAAATGTCGCAGTTTTTGCCACTGAAAAAGGCATTGAATACCAACATCTTAATTTACTTTCTGACGATGAAATCGTGGCCTTTCTCACACCTATCAAGGGGGTTGGTCGCTGGACGGTCGAGATGTTGTTGATGTTTGTTATGGACCGTCCCGACGTATTCCCCGTCGATGATTTGGTGATTAGGCAGAAGATGGTGCGGGCATATCATTTGACCGAAACGGGTCGTGCATTACATAAACAACTTCATATAATTGCTGAAAATTGGCGCCCGTATCGAACCATGGCCTGCCGTTATTTATGGAGATGGAAGCCCCAAGAGTAGCTCTATCTAATAAATAGAAGACCTGTTTTTGCGTAAAAATCATTATTTTGCGGGCCAAAATTGTTTTTTATGGATCAAAAAATCCTGACGAGTAAGCAATACTTTAAACTTTTATTGCTTGTGTATGGTGTTATGTTGGTGGCGCAGGTAGGGACAGGAACCGTTTTCTTTTTTTTACGCAGTACCCAATCGAAGTCTATGCCCAATGAAGTGACACTAGGGCAATTGTTTGGTTATTTGGTGCCTTGTGCGGCAGTTATATTGCCTCTAATGGGAATATTTCTGGCCAAGAAAACGATTAAAACGCTAAAAATTAATGATTTATTATCGGATAAGCTTCGCAAATATCAGAGTGCCCTGATTTTTAAATATGCCTTTTTTGAAGGGGCAACTTTTTTTTCATTGGTTGCTTATTTTATCACGGGAGAGCTGCTGCATTTAGGAGTTGCGGGCGCACTTGTGATGGTCTTCCTGACCCAACTTCCCACCCGAAATCGGGTTTTTAATGAAGTGCCTTTGACAACTTTGGATGAGTCAAAACTCAATAATCCAGATGCAGAGGTAGCGGCTATTCCTGTCAAAGACTGATTTTTTTCTAAAAATTGCCTACGTATGGCGCGTCGAGTTTCCACCCCATCTTCTCCCAAAAAACGTGCATTACCTCCCATCGGTTGGGTAGTTATCGTAGCCATTGTATTGCTTATAGGAGGAGGTATTTGGTATATTAATCGCCTGAATACCAACGAATGGCGACACGTTTCAAAAATAGGAATTCGGCTGCCGTTCAAATATTCCATACATGGGATTGACGTTTCTAAACACAACGGCCGCATCAATTGGCAAGAACTAAGACAGATGCGTTTTGAAGAATTACGGCTCCAGTTTGTTTTTATCAAAGCTACGGAAGGGGCTTCTTTGACCGACAAAGACTTTAAAAATAACTGGAAGCAGGCAGATGGGGTAGGGCTGTATCGCGGAGCCTACCATTTTTATATCCCTTGGCGAACCCCCGAATCTCAGTTTGAGAATTTCAAGCGCTCAGTCAAACTCAAAAAGGGTGATTTGCCTCCAGTGTTGGATTTTGAGCTGGGAACCAACGCATTATCTCGCGAACAGGTCATTACGAATCTGAAAACGTGGCTTACGTTGGCCGAAAATTACTATGGTGTGCGGCCCATTATCTACACCAACGCCGATTTTTATCGCCGATACATCAAAGAAAATTTCGTGGGCTATCCGCTCTGGATTGCTGATTATTCGGGCTGGACTCTCAACCGTTACGACGATGCCGTCATTCATTTTTGGCAACATTCCAAAAGCGGTTACACAGACGGTATTCGTGGCCCTGTCGATTACAACGTTTTTTTGGGTGATGTGGAAGATTTGAAGGCGCTTTGTTTGAAGTAAACCTTGTCTGCCTGAAAATTGATATTTGTCGGTTAGACCCTTGTGTGAGTTATAGGTCGATTTTTTGGCTGAAACAGTAACATAATCCGTCAGGCGAAACCACAAAAAAGACTTTGTAGCTGACACCATATTTCTGAATTTGAAAATCAGCTTCTTCTTTTTCATAGCCGTTGGCCTTTAGCTCTTCAAAAATAGCTTCGACGTCGTCTACTTCAAAAAAACAACCGTCTTGTGTAGGGTCACCTCCATTTTCGGCAAGGCCGATTTGGACGGTATCTCTTGTCAGCGTTGCTCCCTTAAAGGGGTGTTCGTGATGTGATACAACCTTAAATCCCATAAGGGTTTCGTAATAGGGAATCGCCGTTTCAAGATTTTTAACTGGTAGGTTCATGGCGTCCTTTTGGTAGGGCCATACATTTTTGAGTACTGCTTTCGGAGTTTTCATGGGTAAGTAATCTTTTTTTTGATACCCGTCCGACGGTTTTGTGAATGTTTTATCCCACCGTCAGACGGGTAATTGTGTCTAGTCAACCCAATCGGCAATGTACAAATTTGTATCACGCGAGCCGGGGGCGTTGTTGCGGTTGGAGCTGAAAATGAGCTTCTTGCCGTTGTGTGAAAACATCGGAAAAGCGTTGAAAATACTGTTGTTGGTCACTCGTTCCAGCCCTGTTCCGTCAAGATTAATGAGGTACAATTGAAAATCATACCCGCGCTGGGAGTGGTGGTTTGACGAAAATATAATCTTGTCGCCCTTGGGCGTAAAATAAGGTGCCCAGTTGGCTTTGCCCAACGTAGTGATTTGGCGTAAATCGCTACCGTCCACGTTGCAGGTATAAATTTCCATATCAGTCGGAGCAACCAAGCCTACCGAAAGCAGTTTTTTATATTCGGCTACTTCCTCGTCGGTTTTGGGGCGCGAAGCGCGAAAGACCAGTTTTTTGCCATCTGGAGAGAAAAAAGCCCCGCCGTCGTAGCCCAATTGGTGAGTGATACGTTTCACATTTTTGCCATCGATGTCCATTATGTACAGGTCAAGGTCACCGTCGCGGGTGGAAGTAAACACGATTTTGTCGCCCTTGGGTGAAATCGTGGCTTCGGCATCGTAGCCTTTTTCGGTGGTCAATTGCTTTACAATCTTGCCTTTAAGGTCAGATACGAAAATATCGTAGGTGTCATAAATGGCCCACAAATACTTGTTGAGGTAGGCTTTGGCTGGAGGCGGGCAAGAATCGTTGCCGACGTGCGTACTGGCAAACAGTATGTGTTTGTCGTCTGGCATGAAATACGAGCAAGTGGTGCGTCCCTTGCCCGTGCTAATGAAGGTTGGGCGTTCGTCGGGATAGGTTAAGCCTTTGTTGACATCCAAATAAAAAATTTGGTCGCACTGCAAGCCCCATTTGGGGTTGTTGGACTGAAAGCTGACAAATTGGTCGTTGAAGCTGAAATAAGCCTCGGCGTTGTCGCCGCCAAAAGTGAGTTGTTTTACGTTTTTCAGGTGCTTCTCTTCCCCCGATTGCGCGAAAGTTTGTAATGATATAAACAGAAAAGCGGTGAATAAATGATTGATTCTCATGAGTTTTATAGGTGATTTTGCGTTTTGCAAAGAACGGTAGAGATGCGCATAAAAAACAGCTTTAAGCCCAATTTTTGATGATTTTTGTCATTTAAAAAGATATCTTTCTCGTTAGTTTTGAACCTAAATTAATACAAACAAAAAATAAATGATAATTTTCTTGTTTGTATTTAATCTAAATAAACTACTTTTGCGTTAGTATTAGAAACATCAAAACCACAATGAACCTCTCAGAAGTATCTGCTTGCTCACTTGTTGAAACCGAAGAAAAGTTTTTTACGAAGAACTCATTCATAGGCTGTGCGTTTGCCTGCGACCTGAAAAAATGCTGCAAAGCCTACAAAAAGAAAGGTAAGCACTGCAAAAAATGCCCTAAAGTGGACTAGAATAAAGATGTAAATCACGGTCTGACTATCGTCTGACCTTGGTTCGTAGTTGTGGTCAGACGATAGTCAGACTTTTGTCTGAAATCTAACAAACCAATCCAAATAGTTACAGTTTTTGAGCTGACCTAACTACAATTGCTGACCCTTCGGCCAAAAGCGCCGAGTGGGGAGCCTGATGGGAGAGAAACCCAAAGTGGTGACCGTAAACGGCCTCAAAATTCACATCGACATCATGCGTTTTGACGGGATAGACTTCCCAACGCGGATGCTCAACGCCGTACTCGTAGGTGGTGGTGTCATCATACTTTGTGTACCCCCAATAATGCTCGGTGATAAATTCTTCCAAACTTCCCGCTGTGAGTGGAATGGACGTTGCATCGGCGAGAAGTTCCAGACGATTCCATTCTTTTTGTTTCCATTCGTAACTTACTCTTAGTTGGTTATTAGCTGTTTGCCATTCGTGACGCATGGGCAAAGTCACATAAGGCTCCTTATATACCACGTTGGCGACCCAACTGACGGCGTATTTTGGGACAATTTCCTTCACAAACGTAACGCCCCGTTTCCATTGGCCCTCTTTCGTGCGGTGTTTGACGTAAAACCGCAAATTGACTTCTTCAAAGGTGGTATGAAAGGGTATCGGAAGGCCCAAAAGGCTTACTTTATCAAACAAGAACCCAATCAAACTCACAAAACATTGGCCTTCAAACAAATCAAGTTCGGTATGTTTGGGTACGAAAGGTTGTAGCAAATCGGGGGAGACGGTATAATTGACCATCGCCAATTTGCGCCATTCGGCAGTGAGAAACGATGTGAGCATGGTTCTGACAAAATTTAGAAAGGTGGACAAGGGCAAACCCTCACCGACTTTAATTACATGTAAATGTAACTGCAAAAAGGCAGCTTTGTTACTTCGCCAATGCTGTTTCCAAGACTTTTATTAAGTCTTTGCCGCTGTTTTGGGTGGATAAGTAGATTCATAAACAAAATCTTGGGCCTTTTGTAATGATTATTTTAAAACCACTTGCACAGGCCACCTATCCTGAGAAGTTAGCCTCGACAACGTGAATAAACAATGGATTTTACCCCAAAACACACTTTATGTGCCCAAAATGTGCGGGAAGCCGTCGAAAATCCTACTTTTGCATATTCATAAAAAATCACCAATCAGATGTTACAAGCCATTCCTTTTGACCAAACGGCTGCCTATCGCAAGCTCAAAACTCACCACAAGAGCATCAGCAAGAAGCATTTAAAAGAACTTTTTGCCGAAGACCCCAACCGCTTTAAAAAGTTCTCTATTCGTTTGGGCGACATCGTTATTGACTATTCTAAAAATCGAATCAATGGGCGGACGTTGGCATATTTGTGCGATTTGGCGCGGGAATGCCAATTGAGCGAGGCCATCGAGAAGATGTTTACGGGCGATAAAATCAACGCCACCGAAAAGCGCTCTGTGCTGCACGTGGCCCTCCGAAATCGCTCTAATACCCCCATACTCGTGGATGGCAAAGACGTAATGCCCGCTGTGAACGAAGTATTGGAAAAAATGAAAGGTTTTTCAGAAAAAGTACGCGCGGGCGAATGGAAGGGTTTTTCGGGAAAAAAAATCACCGATTTAGTCAATATCGGCATCGGTGGCTCTGATTTGGGACCTGTAATGGTGACCGAAGCGCTGAAATCGTACGGCAAAAAAGGATTGAATGTGCATTATGTTTCTAACGTTGACGGAACGCACATTGCCGAAACACTTGCGGACTTAAATCCCGAAACAACGCTGTTTATGATTGCGTCTAAGACGTTCACTACGCAAGAAACCATGGCAAATGCGCACTCGGCGCGCCGTTGGTTTTTAGAAACTGCCAATGAAAGTGCTCACGTAGCAAAACACTTCGTGGCTATTTCAACCAACCGCACAGAAGTGGAGAAGTTTGGCATTGACCCCGAAAATATGTTTGGTTTTTGGGATTGGGTTGGCGGACGTTACTCGTTGTGGTCGGCCATTGGGTTGTCGATTGCTTGTTACATCGGTTACCAAAACTTCGAACAGCTTCTGGTGGGTGCTCACGATATGGACAACCATTTTCGTTCGGCTCGTTTTGAGAAAAATATCCCAGTTGTGTTGGCTTTGTTAGGGATTTGGTACAACAATTTCTTTGATGCCGATACCCAAGCGATTTTGCCCTACGACCAATATTTGCACCGTTTTGCGGCCTATTTCCAACAGGGAGATATGGAGTCGAATGGTAAAAATGTGACGCGGGGCGGGGAGAAAGTAAACTATCAGACCGGGCCCATCATTTGGGGAGAACCTGGCACCAACGGCCAACACGC
>JAIXPV010000318.1 GCA_027486105.1 Runella sp.
GCAAATGCGTCGGCAAACTGATCAGGATTCTCATGGTTTTTTTTAATGATACGGCCGCAAACGAGATCTACACGCAAAGCGATGTCTGTCGTAAACATCATAGGCGCGTGACGCTGCGCGGGATCGTGGGCATCAGGCACGCTACCGAGACCCGCTCCATTCTTGGGTGTCCACTGCTGCGCTCCGGCCGGGCTTTTGGTAAGTTCCCATTCAAATCCAAACAGGTTATCGAAATAGTTATTGTCCCACACCGTTGGATTGGTGGTCCATGCTCCTTCCAAACCGCTGGTAATGGTGTAGACACCATTGCCGCTGCCGAAAGAGTTTTTCCAACCAAGGCTTTGCTCCTCAATGCCTGCTCCTGCGGGCTCACGGCCCACGTATTCGCCTGGATCGGCCGCACCATGGGCTTTGCCGAAGGTATGTCCACCCGCAATCAGCGCCACCGTTTCTTCGTCATTCATTGCCATGCGGCCAAACGTTTCGCGAATATCACGGGCCGCCGCCAGCGCATCAGGGGTACCGTTAGGCCCTTCTGGATTTACGTAGATGAGCCCCATCTGAACGGCCGCAAGCGGATTTTCCAATTCACGGTCGCCAGTGTAGCGTTTGTCGCCTAGCCATTCGGCTTCTGAACCCCAATAAATATCTTCTTCTGGTTCCCAAATATCCTCACGACCGCCTCCAAAACCAAAGGTCTTGAAGCCCATCGACTCAAGGGCACAGTTGCCAGTGAGAATCATTAAATCAGCCCACGAAATCTTTCTGCCGTATTTTTGTTTGATTGGCCACAGCAACAAGCGCGCCTTGTCAAGGTTTCCATTATCGGGCCAACTGTTTAGAGGGGCAAAGCGAAGGGTACCTGAACCTGCGCCGCCTCGTCCGTCAGCAATACGGTAGGTGCCAGCACTGTGCCACGCCATCCGAATAAAAAATGGACCGTAGTGACCGTAGTCGGCGGGCCACCAGTCTTGAGAAGTCGTCATCAATTCAAAGATGTCTTTCTTCACCGCAGCTAAGTCAAGGCTCTTGAACTCTTCAGCGTAGTTGAACGACTCACCCATCGGATTTGACAGGGAAGAATTTTGACGCAAAATATTCAATTTCAACTGATTTGGCCACCAGTCACGGTTGCTCGTACCACCACCAGCGCTTGGCTTTTTCTTGGTAGTTCCATTGTGAAACGGACACTTGGCTTCACCGTTAACATCGTAAGCTGAGGTGCCCGAAGCTGTATTATTTTCCATTTTTCTTAATGAATAAAGTGTTTAGTAAGTTAATTTGCAGTGATTTCTGGTTGCTTATCAGGGTGTGTATGCAGGGCGGCAATTTACAGAATAATGACACACTTGTGCCACCATCTACACTTAATTTTGACATTTGACGCAACGCAATCTTTTTTTGTAATTTATCTTCAAAATTATGCTAGAGTATCAAATAAATCAAATTGATTATTTTTATGACTATATAGTTTTTATCTATAACGTTGTTATTTAAAAGAGAAGCAACGCCCATTTTTTACATTATAGCACTGCTTGTCAAGTACTTATTCAAGAGTTTCTAATGATTGATAAATTGAAACTGACTCTTCAATCCAAGCCCCTGTTGTACTTAATTATCAAAAACACTTCTCGGTTGCCTTTATTTACTTATAGCTCTTCCACGTTACAAATCATATGTTTATGCAAAAAATTTAGGTGGACTTTCCATTTTCTGAAGTTTGGTTATGAAATAAAAACAGTATTTTTAGCTTGTATAATATACTGAAGAAGTTTATTGTATACAAGCGATTATTACATTACCTAAACCTAAATTCAACAAAATGGAAAACGTAAAATCACCAAGCAAGCACGCCAATAAATTGATTTTTTACGGCGTTCTATTATTCTTTTTTGGATTAACCGCTGGTTTGTTTATTCCGTTGATGGCCAATCCTCGAATGGGACTAAGCACCCACCTTGAAGGTGTAATGAACGGCATTTTTCTGATAGTGCTGGGGCTGATTTGGAGCCGAGTGGCACTACCTGACAAATGGCTCAACATCACTTTCAGACTCTCTCTCTACGGCACTTTTTCCAATTTTGCCGCCGTCTTGTTTGCCGCCATTACTGGGGCTGGAAGAATGATGCCAATCGCCCTTGGCAAAGAAGGAACACAAATCCAAGAAGCCATTATTTCATTTTTACTGGTCTCGCTCTCGTTGGCTATGCTGGCGGTCTGCGCCATCGTATTGGTGGGCCTTAACAAACATATAAACTCGCCCCATAATCACTAGCTCTACCACCCCCATCAAGTAGCCCCTTCAAACCAGAAAAACGTACCCTAACACTTTCATTGAAAGATGGAAATAATTAAAAATCGTCGATGGGTCGAAGCCGTATTTCGTTTTTGGCCCGTTGGCGATTTCATCTTGGGAACCAACCTTCAAAAAAGTTGTTAGTTTAAATACCTTAATTTCTCACAAAAAACGAAACATGAAAAACACTATCTTAATCGCAGGCGGTACCGGTAATCTCGGCGGAAAAATTATTAATGCATTGCTCGAAAGAGGTGCGGATGTCCGTATGGTGGTTCGGGCGGGCAGCGACGCTGCAAAATGGGCAACTTTTGAACAACGCGGCGTACAGGTTATTCCAGCAGATATGTCGAGTGTAGAAGAACTCACCAAGGCTTGTGCGGGTGCATCCTGCGTGGTTTCGGCCCTGCAAGGACTCCGTGATGTGATTGTTGACACTCAAGCCCGATTGCTCGAAGCAGCAGTAGCGGCAGGTGTACCTCGTTTTATCCCTTCCGACTACGCCACCGATTTTACGAAAATCCCCGTGGGTGCCAACCGTAATTTTGATTTAAGACGCGAATTCCATACCCATCTTGACAAGGCCCCGATTGCCGCAACGACGATTTTCAACGGCTGTTTTGCGGAATTATTGGCCTACAACATTCCTCCTCTCGATGCCAACAACAAGACCGTTGGCTACTGGGGCAACGATATTGACTGGCACGTAGACTACGCCACCATGGACGACACGGCGGCATACACCGCCGCTGCGGCCCTAGACGCTTCCACTCCTCGGTACCTTAGAATTGCTAGTTTTCAAATAAGCCCTAAAGAATTGGTAACGCTGGCGAGTGAGCTTACAAAGTCGACGTTTAGCCTGGCCCCGATGGGTAGCCTCGACGGGCTAGCGGCTTACATCCAGAGTGAACGCGAAGCTCATCCTGAAAGCGAAAATGCGCTTTATCCCGACTGGCAAAACGCCCAATACATGCACGGAATGTTCAGCGTTCACCACGATACTCTCGACAATGACCGCTATTCAGATGTGACCTTTACGAGTGCGGCTCAATTCCTAGGGGCCATTCTTCATTAATCACAAAAGTCACGTTGTGAAATGACTCAAATCTAGCATTTCACAGCGTGATGCCTTTCAAAACGTCCAACGGTATGAGAATTTGTGTAGTTCAGACCAAATCCATCCAAGGCGACATTCCAAGAAATATTGAAATTCACAAAAAGTTAATTGAATTGGCGGTTGCCAACAGCGCCGACATCATTATCTCTCCAGAGCTTTCTTTGACGGGTTACGAACCCGAACTGGCCAATGCCTTGGCTGTAACTACCGACACGCGTCAACTAGATGATTTTCAAACCATCAGCGATAAGGCCCAGTGTACGATTGGCGTTGGTATACCCGTCAAAAGCGATTGGGGTGTTAGCATCAGCATGATTTTGTTTCAGCCCCATACCACACGCAGAATGTATTCCAAAAAGTATTTGCACCCCGATGAAGAATCTTATTTTGTCAGCGGACAAAGCAGCGTTGGTTTAATTGGTAATCAATCCAACGTCGCTCTTGCCATATGCTATGAACTGTCAATCCCCGAACATTCGGAAACAGCCGCCAAAAACGGTGCCGAAATCTACTTGGCAAGCGTGGCAAAGTCGGTGGCGGGGGTTGAAAAAGCCGCAAAAACGTTGGCAGATATTGCAAAGACATACTCAATGACGGTGCTCCTGTCAAACTGCGTGGGGTACTGCGACAATTTTGAAAGCGGGGGAAAAACCTCCGCTTGGACCGAAAAGGGGATATTGGCAGGACAACTTGACGATAAAAGTGAAGGGATTCTACTGTATGATACCCAAACCAAAGAGGCCATGGCTCATTATCTGTAATGGTCGTATTTAGTCTTAATATGTGTGATTTGATTTTTAACGATAAAACATCAAACAAAAACCAATGACCAAGACAATTTTAATCATCGGAATGGGGCAAGGACTTAGCTTAGGCATTGCCGAAAAATTCGGAAAAGAGGGCTATCAAATTGGAATGATCAGCCGAAACCCCGAAAAATTAGCAGGCTTCAAAAATCATCTGGAAAGTTTGGGCATCACGTCGGCTTTTTCGGCTGCCGATGTAGCCGACACCGACCAGTTAGAAAAGGCCATCACTGATTTAAAGTCCCAGTTGGGCAGTATTTCTATTCTGCAATACAACGCCGTAGACTACCGAATAAAACCCCTGATGGAAGAAACCGTGGAGGATTTGACCAACGGATTTAAAATCAGCGTAGCAAATGCCTTAGCCGCTACCAGGTTCTTATTGGCCGATTTGAAGGAAAACAAAGGCTCTGTACTGCTTACTGGTGGCGGTGCAGCCATTCATCCAAGCCCCGCCATGGCTACAATTTCGTTGGGCAAAGCTGGCATCAGAAACCTTGCCCTCCAATTGCACCAAGCCTTAAAATCCGACGGTGTTTTCGTGGGTACCGTGACCGTAAGCGGCGCAATCAGCCCCAACAGCCCCACCCATTCGCCCGAAATTCTGGCGCAGAAGTTTTGGGACTTAAACACAGATAGAAATAAAGTTGAGATAATTCATTAATTCTGGAAGATTCCCTGCCAAAAAGCAACGCTCCCCTGCTCTACACAGAGTGGGTGCAGCGTTGCTTTTTTAATATACCTATAATACAAAGCACATTTTAGAACTATTCCGTTTATGCTTGGTTTAGACAGGGCTTCAAAGGAAAATTGATGATCATTTTAGGCATTTTAGATAATAATATTGAAATACATCAAGTAAACATCAAATAAGTGATAAAACATTATTTGTCATAAACAAAGCCCTTAAAACGACCGTTTGATAAGTTTTTTTTGTCAATGTTAACATATTGGTATAATATTGCAGTTTGTAATTTACAATTTTGATTTTAACTCATTTCAAGAGTATCCCGTATTTGAGGTGTCTGTGCAAAACACTGGCAAAAATCTTGAAAATCATCCTCAGCATTCAAACTTATAGCTATTATAAGTACAATTTTTTCATAACGTTGAGTATAATAATAAAAGCACAGTGAACTTCGCTGTGCTTTATTTTTATTCCCTAATGCTTCCAACTATTCATTTTTTCAATTCCCACCGCCACAGTTTTTCATTGACCACATCGTCTATCTCTCCTCTTTTCTGAAACCCATTTTTAGTCAGGATACGAGTAGACGCATTTTCATTTGCCAAAGTATAGGCCCTAATCACCCTCACGGAGGGTAGCGCAAAGGCATTCATTACCAGTGCCTTTGCCAATTCCATTCCCAAGCCTTGGTTACGGTAGGGCTTAATGATTTCGTAACCAATCTCTACGGCCCCATCGTCATCTGGCTTTCCTTTGTATCCACAGCTTCCAATCAGCACATTGTCTTTTTTATGGATAGGCACATATGTCCACCAACCCTGTTCGTTTTCATCAGCTTTGATTTTTTGAAGCGCATATTTAAACGGGCGCGTACCAAATTCGGTCCATTTTTCCAGCACCGAAACTTTCAGGTATTTTTCCAACGCCGCATTTCCCTCCATCACCATTTCTAGCAATAGTTTATCGCAAGAAATAATCAGTAAATGCTTTGTTTCTATTTTTTGACTCATGTGCCTTCAAAATTTTATCTTTATCGTTCTAAAAGGTATCAATTCAAACTCTAAATCATTTTTAAAATTCCCCCTAAATGATCATCAAAGAATTAACCTTGCTTTCCGATAACCTCGCAGCAACCAAACAATTTTATACCCGTATTTTGGGGCTAAGTATTGTCAACGAAACAACATCCACCCTTTCCTTTGCCGCTGGCGCAACACTCCTTTGCTTTGAACAATCCACCAACCTACGGCCACGGTATCATTTTGCGTTTAATATACCCTATACGCACGTAATGGGCACATTCAGGCAAATGAGCACGAGGGTGGAACTGCTACCTATTTCGGAAAACTCCAAACTTGCCGATTTTATCAATTGGAATGCAAAATCTTTTTATTTCCACGATAACAACGGCAATATACTCGAATTCATAGGCCGCCATGACCTTCCCGACGGGGATAAGATTTCGTTTGATTCCTCCTTTATTCTATCCGTTAGCGAAATCGGCCTGCCCGTGAAGAATGTAAAGGAGGAATGCGAAAAATTGATCAAGAAATATCATTGTGGATATTTTGCCAAACAACCTCCCAGCGACACCTTCAGCGTGCTAGGCGAAGATACCGGGCTACTGATTATCGTCCCTGTTGGCCGAAATTGGTATCCTACTGCTAATCATCCCGCCGAAGCCTTTCGGATAAAAGTTGTCATTGTCGATTCAGAACAAGAAGTGCCCCTTTTATATGAATGATTAAATTTTTACGGCTGTTCGTTTTTCCATAAAAAAATCGACTTTCCAGCAATTGAATTTACTTCAAATGTGTTGTAAACTCAACACGATCGAAAAACAAACATGAAAATAAACAGTCAGACCTTAAAAACACAATTCGGAGATATATTTGAAGCAGGTTTGCTGAACGAATTGGCCGAGATTGGCAACTACATGGAAGTAGACGAAGGGTACGTACTTATGCGGCCTGGTGGGTATATTCGTACCATTCCCATTATTTTGAAAGGTTCGGTTAAGATTTCTCGGTCAGACCCCGACGGCCGCGAAGCGCTACTGTATTATCTAGGCGGGCTGGATTCGTGTGCCATGTCATTGACTTGCTGCCTAAACCGTCGTCAAAGTGAAATTACAGCCATTACTGACGAAAAAACCCATCTCATCACGGTGCCTGTCGAAAAAGTAGAGGACTGGATGAACAAATATCCTTCGTGGAAGCAATACGTATTTGCCACCTATCAAAAACGCTTTGACGATTTGCTGGGAGCCATTGACCAAATTGCCTTTCACAAGCTCGACGAGCGCCTTATCAACTTGCTCAAACGCAAGTCGAAGCAGTGCGGATGTAGCGTGTTTAACATCACCCACGAAGAACTCGCCAACGAGTTAGCCACCTCTCGCGAGGTTATTTCTCGCCTCCTCAAGCAGATCGAAAACCTGGGGCGCGTCAAACTATCACGTAATAAAATTGAATTGCTAGAAGCAGTAACGGTTTGATTGTAGTAGCCCCTTATAACCCGTATTAAAAAAAAGAAAACCCCGAAAAGGCCTGTAAAACACGAGGTCGTTTCGGGGTTTAAATATTATTCAGCAACTGTGAATCGAAACACCACCCGCCTTTACGGCATCTCATTTACCTTTTTTAGCCCAAATAAGTCCATAATCCATTTGTGTAACTATATTCTCGGTAGCGGGCGTCAAACCCGCCTCTCGTAGCCATCCTCGGTACTCTTGACGGCTATAAGCCCGACCTTTGGTCACCCAAAACAACTGCGCTGAGTAATCCGTAACGGCCAATGGCCCGTTCAGTTCGTCGTTAAGAAAAGCGTCGTGAATCCACAGCTCGCCTTGGGGTCGAAGGGCCGTGGCAAAACGACTGGCCAAGCGCTGACAAGTATCAGTGGGCCAATCGTGAAAAAGGCTCGCCGCCAGTACAATATCAGTCTTTGGCAATGCGTCTGTCAGCATATCACCTGGTTGAAACCTGACGCGCTCCCGAACCCCAGCAGCCCCAGGCCGACCGCTTTGACAAAATTCCTCCAGCAATTCAGCCGCCACCGCCAACACTGCCGGGCGGTCAAACACAGTGGCCGTAGCTTGGGGATTGACCAACAACCATTCGTAGCTAAAGTACCCCGTTCCACCAGCTACGTCAAGCAAGTGCCCGTTGTGTTTTGGGAGTTTATTAGCAACAATTGGCGACAAACACTCCGCCCGACCCGCCAGCGCCAATGTCAGCGCACGAGCCGTAGTTGGATTATCCATCGGCGAAGGGCCAGCCCCTTCTTTTACGTATGCCGTACCGCCAACACCAGAGAGCCGTGGACCATCATTTAGGAGCCGTTCGGCCATTTCTAACACTCCTAGATCATTCTTTTCCAGCCCCAAATACTCCGTCAATGTGGGTTTTGCTCCTTGGGTAAGATGGTGTCCAAGAGCCGTTAACTGAAGTTTTCCAGTGACATCATACGCCCACATATCCATTGCACACAAAGCTGGAAACAGGACCATGGCTGGGCGGTCTTTTAACCCAAGTCGCGCCTGCAGGTCCGACGGAGCAAGTGGGCCCGCTACTAGCTCTTCAAAGGCATGAAGGTGATGGACTGCGGCAATGAGCAAGCGAGAACTATACATGGCCCGGGCATGCTGGGTGATGGGCGCAAGATCAGGATGAGTAAAAAACGGCATAAGTCTGTCAAGTATGAAACCTCAAAAGGCAGAACTAGGGAGAA
>JAIXPV010000145.1 GCA_027486105.1 Runella sp.
GGTTAAGATTTGGGAGCCGCTTTTGAAAGCAGACACCATATTCGAGCTAAGAATCATCCTTCATTAGAATTCTTTTCTCGGATTAATATTCCTCTACAAGTGCGGCTAAAGAAGAATATTAATAAGTAGCAAATTGTACTTTTTTTGTAATTATAATTCGAAAGTATGTTGTTGATTACAAATTACCAAACGTATACACTATATTTTTTTGTTTTTCTTTAATTTTATAAGAAAAAAACAATTATTTCTTAGATTATACAAAATATTATTGCGCTTCTTAAGCAAAATACACTACTTAATTAAATTACTCATTAAAATTACTTACTTTTATATTTTGACATAAAATGTTAAATTTTTGCTTAATTCATTTTATTTAGTTTTATTTTTATATATTTTTGGTCATAATATTGATTTTTATGATATTTTTTGTTTATTAATATACCGTCAAAAATTATCTTTTTCTAATTTTTACGATTATCAATAAGCCAAATTTAGTTGAAGCAATTACACTTTATCTTTATACCAATTAGCTCATCGTTGCCAAGCGAGAACTATCCCGTCCCTCCCTCTAAACAAATCGTTCATCTTATCCCTTACTCTTATGTCATCAAATCTCAACCGTCGTGATTGGCTCAAATCAGGACTGCTTGCTTCTGCTGGGTTAACCATTGGACAGACCAATCTCGTCAATGCTGCCCCTGCTTTTACGTACGGAAGCTTTAATGTTTATGCAGAGCGTGAACTCGAATTGGCGCACGAAGCGATGCTGGCAGCCGCTCCACAGATAAAAGCCCGGCTTTCTTCTAACGAAAATCCTTGGGGCCCGTCTACTGCGGCTATCAAGGCCATTTCCGACAACGCCCCCAAATCTTTTCTGTATGCGGGGCCAGTTACGATGGAATTGCGTAAATCAATTGCTGAAATGAACGGTGTTTCTCCTGATCAGGTATTGTTGGGGGCGGGTTCTTCTGAACTCCTCATGGCAAGTCTGCTGATGGCAGGAGCGAAGGGAAAAGTAATGATGGCTGAAACCTGCTACATCTCTGGTCGCGATGCGCGCGAAGACGGCGCCACCATGCCTACGATAAAAGTCCCGTTGACCAAAGACTATCAATATGATTTGGACGCCATGAACACACGCCTAGGTGCAGATACGAGCTTGATTTATATCTGTAATCCAAACAACCCTACGGGAGTAATGCTGCCTTCGCCAAAGCTAAGCTCATTCTGCGACGCCGCTTCACCAAAATCAACCGTCTTGGTCGATGAAGCCTACATCGACTATGCGCCCAACCCCGCCACTGACAGTATGGTTGAGCACGTTCGCAAGGGGCAAAATGTATTAATCCTGAGAACACTTTCCAAACTCCACGGCTTTGCAGGGCTACGAATCGGCTACGCCCTTGGGCAACCAGCTACCTTGAAAGAACTACGCAAGTATTGTTCAGGTGGCTTTACCGTTTCAACTACTTCAGCCGCGGCGGCGATCGCGAGCTTCAAAGACAAGGTATTTCAGGAAATGGTCTTGAAAAACACCGCAGAGTCTAAAAAATTCCTTTATGACACGCTCAAATCAATGGATTATACATATTTACCTTCATCAGCCAACTTTGTGTTGTTCCCCATCAAAGTAAAAGGGCAGGTATTGCTTCAAAAAATGATGGCGGAAGGCGTAAGTGTACGCAGTTGGTTTTTTGACCAACAGAATTGGTGCCGCGTAAGTATTGGAACCATGGACGAAATGAAAGCATTTAAAGAGGCATTTGCCAAATCTGTCAGCTAATCCCTCTGCAATGAAATTCATCATTATTTTTTATCTGGCGGCTTGTACAAGTGTATTTGCCCAAAGCAACATGCGCGCCATTACTCTCGACGAGTACGCCAAAGTCAAAGCGCTTCCCCTTAAAAGTGTTGATAAACATACGTACATCCGCGAAAAAGGCTACGTTTTTGACCGCCCCGAAGGAGCCGACGGACTGTTTGAATTCGATTTGAAAGATGGTATCGACCGAAAAATTTATATGTATAAAATTTCGGAAGGAGCCGCCCTGAACAGAATCGGGACATTAGCCGTTTTCAGCGCCCAAGGCAAGCAAATCAAATTGTACATTCCTAATCAACTGGCTCCCAAAGATGTTTGGAATCAATACATGACCGATTTAAAGGCGGGGAATAGCATGGCAAACGGCTTTGCGGTTTGTGTAGCCTACATGTTGTCTCAACTCAAAACCGAAAGTACTTCTGACTCCACTTCGACTGAAGAGAAAGACCCTAACGATTTTTGTTTTCCTGCCGAAACCTTCGTCAATTTAGCCGACGGAAGCGAAAAGCCCATTTCAGCGATTATGGAAGGCGAAATGTTGTCGGGCATTTTTCAGGGAGAAGTGACCCGCATTGAGACCCACCAAGGCAGTTTTCAACTCACTCGGTTACTCATCAAACCCCACGGACAAGCGTGGGTAAGCGCCAAAGTGCGCGATGGCCTGATTGCGCTAGAAGCAACCGCCACGCACCCCCTTTTGACCTTGACAGGACGAAAAAAAATCAATCAACTCCGCGTCGGTGATTGGGTTTTTGTGAGGGATGCCGTGTCGGGCCGTTTTGTCACGGCCGAAATTAGCGTTATTCAACACGCAGTGCGTACCGTAACTCAGGTCTACAATTTACGTACTGAAAGCGGGACGTATGAAACCGAAAGTATTATTGCACTGGATAAAAACTGATTACACTAAACCCTTCTATTATAAATGCAAGCCCCGCCCATGTGCGGGGTTTTGTTTGCCTGCCCGAAGACCAATAACCTCTTCTTTTGTAATTTTATACTTTATGGTTAAATTTCCGTAGGTTTGAGCCTACATTATTTTTCAAGTATTTGGTCGTTAGAAAGTCCCAAAAAATCTAGCGGCTTATTGTTATTATCAATTACAGTTTACAATGAAATTTGCTTTACTTCTTTGTTTTTTTGCATTTATTACCACCGTCTATGGTCAACCCGCTGGTTTTCAGAGCCAACTAAAAGTGAAAGGAGCCAACGGCGACCTTGTAGGAATGGTAGGAGTGGTTTTTGATCAAGTGGGACAAATGTATACTTGGGAAAAAAACGGAAAAGTATGGGCCATACGTTTTGATGCCAACGGAAACTCTCAAAAATACCTACTACTTGACATCAACTATGAAGTGCTGAGCAACAACGATTTAGGCCTCGTTTCGGTCGTTCTTCATCCAGATTTTATCACCAATGGCTACCTGTATTTAATGTATGCCGTAAACCGAACTTATTTATTAACAGGAATGAACGGAAATGATGGCTCCGACCAGGCAGGTTCAATCGTTCGGGTAACACGTTACAAAGCCAATATCAACGCAGCCCCGAGTTTTACGTCACTCGTCAACAATAGTCGTTTGGTACTACTGGGCACCACCCCTTCAGACGGCATTCCCATCATTTGGAACAACCACGGAGGGGGTTCTATGGTATTTGGCGAAGACGGAACGCTGATGATTTCGACCGGCGACGGTGCCTACGCGGGAGAGTACGACCGGGGCAACCTAGGAAATTACCAACAAGCCATCAATGCGGGGGTTATTACCCAAGCTCACAATATTGGGGCTTATCGCTCTCAGGTTGACAATTCTCACAACGGAAAAATATTACGAATTGACCCTGAAACGGGCAATGGCGTCCCTTCTAATCCACTGTTTGACCCAAGTACTCCACGCGCCGCAATTTCAAGAATGTGGGCAAAAGGATTACGAAATCCTTTCCGAATGGCATTGATCCCCAATACTGGCAGTCACAACCCCGAAGACGGCGACCCTGGGGTGTTGGTCGTAGGAGACGTGGGTAATTTTTCGCGGGAAGAAATAAATACAGTAACCGCCCCAAACCAAAACTTTGGATGGCCGCTTTATGAAGGATTAGAGCGGATAAATACCCCTTGGAACGACCCTAACTACGCTCCTAGTACGCATCGAAAACCGATTTTGGAATACCGATCGCTCGCAACCGATGCCAATGTCTATCTTAACCAAACAACAAAAGTTCAGATAGGCTCGGCACAATTTCCTTACACTGGCCCTACTTTTTCGGGCGCATCCACCATGGGTGGTGTCTTCTACACTGGCATTAAATATCCAGCTGCTTACCAAAACGCGTTGTTTATGGCCGATTACGAAGGAAAATGGATACGCGTATTAAAACTAAATGCCAACCATGACCCCGTCAACATTAGCCACTTTATGACTGCTTCCCAAAAAATAGTTCATTTGGCGTATAATGAGGTCGACGAAAGCATCTATTATATCACTGGGGTATCTGAAATTACCAACCCCTGCGACGAAGTTAGAAAGCTGCATTACAGCCTCTCAAACCTCCCGCCCGTGGCCAAGATAGAGACCGATGTCACCAGCGGTTTAGGGGCCTTACCAGTTGCTTTTACTGCATTAAAATCCTATGACCCCGAAGGA
>JAIXPV010000638.1 GCA_027486105.1 Runella sp.
CAAATCCTTTTTGAATAACGGAAGGAAACGGAAGCGGTTTAGGAGGAGAAATCACTTCGGGTCGTAAGTCAAAAAATTCGAAGAAATCTCGTAGGTACAAAGTCCCCTGCGAGATGGTCGTAAACCGGTTAAGAATCCCTTCAAGCGAAGCTTTCAACTGCCTAAACGACCCCGCCAAAAAAGTAAGGCTCCCAATCGTAATGGCTCCCTTAATGGTTTCAATACCGATAAAAGCGTACGCTCCATAATAACCCGCCGTTCCAATGGCCGCCAACAACGCCCCCCAAACGGCCCGCCGAATGGCTAACTTTCTGTTTTGAAGGTAATAAGCCGTTGATAATTCGCGAAAACGTTCGGTCAAAAAGCCCGAAAGGCTGAACAATTTTACCTCTTTCGCGTTGACATTACTCGCCCCAATATAACGTATATAGTCTAATTCACGGCGCTGGGGCGTCCATTGATAAGACAGTGCATAACTCTGTGAATTGAAATAAAACTCCCCAAAAAAGCCCGGAATAATGCTTAACACCAAAATCAAAATCAACCACGGGCTGAACACCGCCAATCCTGCGGCCAAAAAACCAATCGTAATCATATCCTGCACCTGTGCTAATGTCTGCGCCAACAACGCCGTCCGCCCCACGGTTTGTTGACGGGCGCGTTCGAGCTTATCGTAAAAAACAGGCTCTTCAAATTGGGTCAAGTCGAGCGTTGCCGCGTGTTGCATGATTTGAATCGACGACCGATTGGCGTGCAAATCGCCCAAAAGTCCATCCAATAGTCCTGTTATACGGTTTAGAACATCGGAGCTCATCGCCAACGCCAATTCCATCCCAATCAAAACCAACAAATGCCGTGTATCGGTGGAATGAGTATTGATAAGCAAGACCACTTCATCAATGATTAATTTTCCCAAATACAGCGTCAAAAACGGAATCACCGACCGAATGAGCCTTAGGCCCACATTGGTCGCTGTCATCCACGGCTGTGTATGCCAAATTTCTTTTAAAAACAACGGTAAGTATTTAAGTGCCTGTATTCTGGCTTTAACGGTAGGAAGTTGATGCTTATTTTTTTGGGCCATTGTTGGTGATTTTCAATTGCCGATTGGCAATGTTAATGTTACAGCAACAGAAACCAGTCGCAATAAGTGCCGAAAAATAAACGAGCCGCTTATCATACAGGTTATCTGAATTACTTTGGTAAAAAAATCAGAAACAAACGTATAAAACAAGAAGCTCTTCTACACCTCAGAAAATCAATGAGCGCGGAGGCACAAGCCATGGACACCAAAACCTACCAATTATTCTTTGTCAAAGACCTCGCGGATTTCCCCGATGGCACCCTCTTCGAGTTAGAAAATCAACGCTACAGCCACGCTCAAATCAGCAAAGCCTCCAATGAACGTATCAGAGATGTAGCCGATTGGGAGTACGAAACCAAAGGCTACCTACTACCCGACCGGGGCGACGGTGTTCAGGCGATTGTACCAGAGGAAAAAGTTATGGGTTGTGCTCCCTTTTCTCAAAATTTCTCTCCCCTCAAAGGAAGAATTCAGGTAACAAAAACCACCACCAAAAGTCTACGATTTCCCGATGCCCCCGCCCCATCCAATGTTCCGGTAGGGATACTGGCTCGAAATCAAGTTTCGGTTTTTCAGAACATCCATTTTCAGCGGCTCCTCCTTGAACTGAATTCAGAGCCTTTTGAAATAGAACAAATCAGCGTTTTCAACAAAGTAAAGGACCTGGAAGTGGAATGTTATTATGCTCCTAGTCCAAAAAAAGAAAATGGAAAATGGATTGTTAGCTGTGAATTCAGCCACATCATGTTTGGCTTTTACGAAGTTAAGGTTCAGTTTACCAACGGCTGGTATTACAGCATCGACCTCATCAAACATTTCCCTGAAGGAGTAAAAGAAAAGTACCCTTTTTCGGATCAATTTTCTGCCATCTCTGGCCAACGGCCCGTTTTTACGCCGATTCCCGAAATTGGGTTCGACCTATCCGAGTATGATTTATCCAACCATTCCAACGCTGTGATGAGCACCAACCAATTAGGTTTCAGCGATGCGCTATTAAATGATGCCATGGAATTGAGCATTGAGTGGGGCGAGAATTACCGCAAGCCCATTTACGAACGATTACACAAAAAATACCCCCAAATTACCGCCGAAGAAGCCGAAAAAATCCAAAAGCATTGCCGTGAAGCGGAATCGTACATCTACGCGATGGGCGAAAAAGAACTCAACGGCGACATTTCAGAGGCCGACATTGTGCCTCTTGCCCAACGAAAATACCCGTGGGTGAACGCCCGGCATTGGTATCGACTAAAAAATATCGCGATGTTTTACGCCCGAAAATAATTTTCCTCCCCATGGCGCCCGGAAGCTATTCGGAAAAGGCATTATAAACCCCAAACATTTTGCTTTAACAGTTAATTGTTCAACTGACATTTTCTAAATCCGGATACTTATGAAAAAATACCTTTGGGGACTGGGTGGGTTGGCGCTGGCCGGCTCTTTGTTGGCAACTTATCAAAACGACAACCCAAGTCGCGGGGCTCAAACGACCCTCGACAGTGTATACGCTACCCTCACGCAGGAACAAAAACATGAATTGAAATACGCCGTGGGTGCTTTGGAAGTGGCCGACGGGTTGGAAGCCAATCTGTTTGCTTCGGAACCGATGATTACCAACCCAACCAACATCGACATCGACCACAAAGGCCGCGTTTGGGTGTTGGAGGCCTACAATTATCGCCCGCACATTACGGGCAATGCCACCCACAAAGAAGGCGACCGCATCGTGATTCTGGAAGATACCAACGGTGACGGCAAAGCCGACGCTAGTAAGGTATTTTATCAGGGGCCCGAAGTCAACGCGCCCTTGGGGATTTTGGTGATGGGCAACCGCGTGCTGGTTTCGCAAAGCCCGTACGTATGGCTGTTTACGGACGAAAACGGTGACGATAAAGCCGACAAAAAAGAAATCATTTTTCAGGGAGTGAAAGGCGAGCAGCACGACCACGGAATGCACGCTTTCACCTTTGGGCACGACGGAAAATTGTATTTCAACTTCGGAAACGAAGGCAATCAGCTCCTCGACGGCAAAGGTCAACCCGTACTGGACCAAGACGGCCAACCTATTGACCGCAAAAAATACAAGCAGGGAATGGTGTTTCGATGCGACCAAGACTTCAAAAATGTAGAGGTACTGGGACACAATTTCCGTAATAACTACGAAGTAGCCGTAGACAGCTACGGCACCATGTGGCAGTCAGACAACGACGACGACGGCAACAAAGGGGTGCGTATCAACTACGTAATGGAATACGGCAACTACGGCTACACCGACGAAATGACTGGTGCAAGCTGGAGCGCCAACCGCACCAACATCGAAGCCGAAATTCCGCTGCGCCACTGGCACCTGAATGACCCTGGCGCCATCCCCAACCTGCTCCAAACGGGTGCGGGCTCACCCACGGGCATGTTGATTTACGAAGGCGACATGTTGCCCAAAGTATTTCAAAACCAGATGATTCACTGCGATGCAGGCCCCAACGTGGTGCGCTCGTATCCCGTTGAAAAAAATGGCGCCGGTTTCAAAGCCAGCATCGTAAATGTACTCTACGGGAAGCGCAATCAGTGGTTTCGTCCGTCGGATGTATGCGTGGCTCCTGATGGTTCACTCTTCGCGGCCGACTGGTACGACCCAGGGGTCGGAGGCCATCAAGCTGGAGACTTGAACCGAGGCCGCATATACCGCGTGGCACCTGCCAATACGGCTTATAAAGTGCCTACTGCGGATTTTAGCACCCTAGAAGGAGCGTTGAAAGCGATTCAAAGCCCCAATGTTTCGGTACGTTATATGGCGTGGAACAAAATTCGCAGCCTTGGGCAAAGTGCCGAAAATGACCTCGTAAAAATGTACCAAACCTCCGCTAATCCGCGCATGAAAGCCCGGGCGTTGTGGTTGTTGACCAAACTTTCCAACGACAGTAAGTACGTAGAACTTGCCCTGAAAGATACCAACCCTGACATCAAAATCACGGCCATCCGCGCAGCGCGCCAGATTACCGCCAAAGGTGTGTTGCCGTTGTCTATTGAACATCTAAATACCTTAGCGGCTGACCCCGACGCGCAAGTTCGTCGCGAAGTAGCTTTGGCGATTCGCCACATCAGCGACGATTTGGCCGCCGACGTGTGGGCACAATTGGCTACCCGTTACGACGGAAAAGACCGTTGGTATTTAGAAGCCCTCGGGGTGTCGGCCGATGGTCAATGGGATAAATTCTACAACGCATGGCTCAAAATGGCGGGGTCTAATCCAACGGCCGCGCCCAAAAACCGTGACATTGTGTGGCGGGCGCGTACGGCCGCTTCGGTGCCGCTGCTGGCTTCGTTGGCAGGTGATAAGAATACTCCGCTCACCGACCGTTTGCGCTATTTCCGGGCGTTTGACTTCAACCCCGGAGCAACCGAAAAATCAAACGCCTTATTGGCCATCATGAAGGGCAACACCGACAATGAAGTGGCTAAATTGTGCCTGCGGCATCTAGACCCAGGATTTGTCAAAACCTCGCCGGTGGCACAGCAATCTCTTCAAAAACTATTGGATGCTAGTTTTGGTACCTCCGAATACATGGATTTGGTACAACGCTTTGAGCCAGTCTCGGAGTCAAAAAGACTTTTACAGATTGCCACTGAAAAGCCCATGCAACGCGACGGCCGCGACGCCGCCCGTCAGTTGCTTAAGTTAGATCAAGCCCCACTGTTGTGGGCCACTATCAACGGTAAAGATGCCGCCAAAGCACAGAGTGTGGTCACCTCTTTACGGAGCGTAGGCACCAAGCAGTCCATTGACATGCTAAAAGCGATTGCCCTTGACCCTAAACGCACCAAAGCCCTCCGGGCCGAAGCTACGCGAGCCTTGGGCGGCAGTATGGACGGCGAAGATTTAGTGTTAGCGCTTCTAAAAGAAGGCAAATTTAGCGGTGATTTAAAAGCCGCTGCCGTGCAGGGCGTGAGCAGTGCTTGGCGCAAAAATGTAAGAATAGAAGCCGCCAAATACCTAGATGCCGCCCCCAGCAAAACTGGCAAAAAACTCCCACCCTTGAGTGAACTGATGACCATGACTGGCAACGCCACCAACGGGCAAAAAGTGTTTGCTAATTACTGCGCTATCTGTCACCAAGTCAACGGTGAAGGCAACGATTTTGGGCCTAAATTATCGGAAATCGGCAGCAAATTGGGCAAAGATGGTCAATATATGGCTATTTTCTACCCAAGCGCGGGGGTAAGTTTTGGTTATGAAGGCTACGAAGTAAAGTTCAAAGACGGCACGACCACCGTAGGGATTGTTTCGAGCAAAACCGAAACCGATTTACTGCTCAAATTCCCCGGAGGCACCACCCAAAGCTACAAAATGAGCCAAGTGGTATCGATGAAAAAAATGGATGAATCGCTTATGAGCGCGGGCCTACACGAAGCCATGAGTCAACCAGAATTGGTGGACTTAGTGGAGTATTTGTCGAGCTTGAAACGCAAATAATTTTTAAGTAAAGTTTAAGC
>JAIXPV010000561.1 GCA_027486105.1 Runella sp.
ATGCCCAATGGCGATATTTGGCTATATTACACGGGCTGGAACCGTACTTGGAATTCCTACCGGCTTTCAATGGGATTGGCCGTAAGTCATGACGGAGGGCTTTCATTTACCAAAATGTTTAGAGGTCCTATCATGGACCGAAGTATCGAGAATCCGTTGTGGGCCGCTCAGCCGTCCGTTATTCGTGAAGACGATGGCACGTGGCGGATGTGGTACATTTCAGGACACAAATGTGAGTATATACATGGCTATCCAGAACCTTATTACCGGGGGCAATCTGCAACGTCGGTAGATGGTATTCACTGGAAAATCAGCGATGTACCTACCCTAGATTTTGACGATTTTTTACACGCAGTAGGGCGTCCGAGCGTTTTTAAAGAAGACGGAATCTACAAAATGTACTATTCGTATCGTCACACTCGCGATTATCGTACCGACCGCAATCAAAGTTATCGCCTCGGATACGCCGAGTCGGTTGATGGAGAGCATTGGGAGCGGAAGGATAATTTGGTAGGGATTCATAAGTCTGAAAATCCAGAAGATTTTGATTATCAGATGATTGATTATGCAAATTACTATACCCATAATGGCAAAAGGTACTTGCTTTACAATGGCAATGGCTTTGGTGCGGCAGGGTTTGGGTATGCAGTATGGGAAGAGTAAAGGATTGGAACGATTGGTTGTAATTTTACCTTTTGATTTTTGACCAATGTCATTATTTCAAAAGGAGTTGTGTGTTAGAATTGGGTGTTAAACCAAACAAATAAGTAAAATGGCAACATTAGCAGAACAGTTTCGCCAAGAGGGTTTTTTGCTCCTTCGTAATTTCTTAGACAAGAGCGTGGTAGAAAACATTTACCGTGAAGCTCGTGAAATATTTGCTGTTCAGATCAAGCGCGTAACGGGTCGTGTGGTAGATATCAACAATCGTGATGAGTTTGAAAGTGCAATGTTTGAGTTTTTTGAAAAAGACTTTCCTGCCTTTCGCAATACGGGTGTGACAGTGCAACACAGCCTTTCGCTTCACCGTTTTGCGGTCAGCGAAAAAATCAGTGATTTGCTGAAAGAGGTGGGCATTGAGCAACCTGTCATCGGCGCACGTCCAGCTATGCAATTCAATAGTCGTTTTTTATCAAAAGATGGTAGTAAACACTGGAAACTCGATGCTCACCAAGACTGGAGAACGGGTCAAGGCTCGCTAGATAGCACTGTTATCTGGTTTCCGATGGTAGATGCGGGCGCCGATTTGGGTGCTTTACAGGTGATTCCGCGCAGCCATAAAATCGGGTTGTTGGAATCAAGTACTTCGGGCTATCAAGGAGGAATTACGGCCGATTTGAAAGACGAAGACTTTGTACAAACGGAGTTTCAGGTAGGAGATTTGTTGATTTTCTCCGCATTTCTGGTACATCAGTCCGGAAATAATATTACCCGCAACATTCGTTGGTCGGTACAACTACGTTTCAATAATTTAGCTGAGCCTACTTTTATTGAAAGAGGATACCCGATGGCTTATATTTATAAACCAGAAGCTGAATTGGTCACGCCAAACTTCCCGTCAGTCGAACAATTAGAAACGGTTTTTGCGTCTTCACCAGCCCCAGCAGTACAATGAAAGTAAGCGTCACTATTCTTACGTACAACCAGAAGAATTTTATCGGTAAGGCCATCGATAGTGCCCTTGCTCAGCAAACTGATTTCGATTTTGAAATTTTAGTGGGCGACGATTGCTCCACGGATGGTGCGCAGGAAGTGATTCAAGCTTATCAAGACAAATATCCGAATAAAGTAAAGGCTGTTTTGCATTCCAAAAATTTGGGTCAAAACGGCCTTTTCAATACGATAGAAACCCTCAAGGTGGCCAAAGGGCGCTACATAGCTCCCATGGATGGCGACGATTACTGGACCGATACCTCGAAGCTCCAAAAACAGGTGGATTTTATGGAAGCCCATCCCGATTTTTCGGCCTGTTTTCACAATGCGTTGATTACTTACGAAGATGGAAGCTCGTCCCACGTGTTGAATCCGCCCGATCAAAAAGCCGTTATTACCGTTGAAGACCTCGTGGGGGAGGATGAAATTTGGTTTATGGCAACCTCGGCCGTGATGTTTAAAAACGGGCTTATGCACTATCCAGAATGGTTTTTGCAATCAACCAGCGGGGATATTCCCCGCTACGTGATTTTGGCAAAACAGGGCCCGATCGGTTATGTGCCGGGTGTTATGTCGGTATATCGTAAAAACCGGGGCGGTGCCAGTTTTAGGGACCATTATCAGGATGCTCGATTTTTATACAATCGTATTCGGATGTATGAAGGAATCAACAAAGAGCTGGGTCGCCAATACGATGCGCTGCTCAAACGAAACATTGCCCGCTATTATCGTATGTTGTTGGATGCTCGCCAATACCAAAAACGGTATTTCCATCGGGCTGGATTGGCGTTAAAATACCTGTACTTAGGAAAACCCAATAAAGAAACCACAAAAGAGACCATTCGCGACTATATTTTGCCCAAGTGGCTGTTGCAGGTGTATAGCTTTTTTGCACTGTTGCCCCACCGTTTGAAAGAATCATCTCGATGAAAGTAAGCGTCTGCGTTCCCACCTACAACCACGAAAAATACATTGCTCAGATGCTTGATGGTGCGCTCATGCAGCAAACCGACTTTGCGTTTGAGATTGTCGTCGGCGACGGTGCATCTACGGATTCAGCCCACGCTATTATTGAAGAATACGCCCAGCGTTTTCCCGATAAAATTCGGGCCTATCTTCACCCTCAAAATTTAGGTCCTAAAGACCCCAAAGAATTTGGAGGACGCAACAACGTTCTTTTTTTGTTAAAAGCCTGCCAGGGTCAATATGTAGCGCTTTGTGAAGGAGATGACTACTGGACCGACCCGTTTAAACTTCAAAAACAGGTTGATTTTCTGGAAACCCACCCCGATTTTGCCATTTGTCACCACGATTTGGAGGTAATTTATGAGGATGGCTCCGAAAGCCATTCATTTAATCCCAAAGCGCAGAAGTTGGTTTCGGGGATTGAAGATTTATTGGAAGACCGTTGGTTTATAGGTACGGCAAGCCTGATGTATCGCAACTTTTTTCGGACCGAAGCGTTTGCTGATTGGCACCATCGGGCTGCTGCTGGCGATTGGGCCTTGGTGATTCAATTGGCGGCGAGGGGTGGCATCGGGTATATTCCAGAAGTGATGGGTAGCTATCGAAAACACAGGGGTGGTTTAAGTAATGTTCATGCCGTAACCAACGCTTATTTTCTGCGCAACCGTCGCCAAATGTTTGCTGATGTTAATGAATGGTTGTCGTACCAATACAACGATACCGTGCAGCAAACGCTCCGAAAATACGACCAGTTAATAGAAGAAATTGGAAATTAGAGCAAAACCAACCAATTTTGCCCTCACCGTCATTAATTTAACAACTACCTAATCGCACCGGCATCCCGGTCATTCCGCCACTAAATGAAGCTTAGCGTTGTCATTCCCGCCTATAACGAACAGGAATCTTTACCGCAAACGTTGCAGACTCTCTACGCAACTTTGTCTAAACATGCTGTACCCCACGAAATTTGGGTGACAAATGATAACTCTAAAGACAATACGTTAGAGGTTTTGGCAAATTTGTCAAAGGAAATTCCAACGTTGGTTTATGAAACGAATCTTGGCCCAAATGGATTTGGCTATGCGGTGCGCTACGGTTTAGAACGCTTTTCAGGCGACTGTGTAGCGGTTTTTATGGCCGACCTATCAGATGACCCCGAAGATTTGGTGAAGTTTTATAAGAAAATGGTGGAGGGAAATTATGACGCTGTCTTTGGAACTCGTTGGGGCAAGGGAGGTAAAGTGTATGATTATCCAACCGTAAAAAAGGTCATCAACCGGATGGCAAATTTTATCATTCGGGTGATCATGGGAGTGAAATACAACGATACAACCAATGCTTTTAAGCTTTATAAAAGAGAAACGATGGAAGGACTAAAACCCTTTCTTTCTGCTCACTTTAACCTTACGGTTGAACTTCCCCTCAAAACGATTGTACGAGGCTACTCTTTTGCCATCGTACCCAATAGCTGGACCAACCGAAAATACGGAGAGTCAAAGCTGAAAATCAAAGAAATGGGTAGCCGCTATTTCTTTATTTTGATGTATTGCTTCATTGAAAAGACGTTTTCGCGCGGAGATTATCGCAAAAAAACGCAGAAATAATTTTCTTCTTAATTTGTTTCCACCCGAATAACCGCGGGTACTGTATCCGTGGTTCCAGTACCACAAGTATTGTTGACCATCACAACTTTATACTCGGTTGTGGTGCGGGGGTTTACCGTAAGTTGATACGGATTGATAAATGTTCCGTTGATAGTCGTGCCGTCAGAAAGCACAAATGACCAAGGAGGGAGTCCATTTTTGAACGATACGCGTAGGCGTGCCGAACCACCAGGACGAATAACTGCCCCGCCCGTTACGAGGGCTTGGGCTGCATTAGGCATCATCACTTGAAGCGTGGTTGGAGTTCCTTCAATGAGTGGGTCGGTAGAAATAACTCGTACCTGTTGCGTCGAAAGGGTGTCTTTCAGATAGGGCGGTAGTATCTTGGCCCGCAGTGAACTAGTGCCGCCGATGGTCGGCAAATACACCCAACGCCCGCTGGTATCTTTGATTTGTACCAAGAATTTATTGGCGTTGTTGAAACGACCCGTGGTACTGAAAGGAACCGTGATTTCGGTGCCCGAACAAATCGTTTTATCTGATAAATTTCCAGTAGCAATCGTGGGTGGTGGTATTTTTACGTTAACAAATGCCGTTCCCGACAAATCGCCTACGCCGCAAAATCCACCTGCGGAGGTAATTGTGTATGCTGTGGGGTTGAGGGGCGATACTTTTACGGTATAAGGGGTGGTCCGAATGTCGTTTTGATAAGTGCCATCCGAAAGCAATACAAACCAAGGGCCGCCCCCGCTAAAATCTAGGGTTAAGTTGGTGGATTCCCCTTCAGCGATTTGCAGCGTATCACGACGTAAAACTGTTTTGGCGGGGGCCGAAATAGCCACGTCGACGGTGTCGCTCATAATGGTAGGAAAAGTCGAAACAACGCGCAGTTTATAAATCCCTGGTTGTAAGCCTGCGGGTGTTTTGGCCATGATGGGGCTTTGCGGAATCAACTCCGAAATATTTTTAAAGTTCTGCCCAGTCGTATCGCTCAATTGAACAATGAAACCGTTGCCAGCCTCGTATTTTCCCGTTGCACTGAAATTAATTTGAAAAGGCGTGGCGGTACAAAGCCTAAAACCAACCCGTGGAATAGCCTTAAGGGCAATGACTGGGAGCGTATCCTGGCTTACCTGAACCACTACTTCGCCCGAAGTGGTGCCGCTTCCGCAGGTATTATTGACGCTCGTTACTTTAAAAGAACTCGTTTGTTCGGGAGCCACTTGGGCCGTAAACGGATTCACTAACGTATTGGTGACGGTAGTGCCGTCAGAAACGGTAAACGACCAAGGGGCAGCACCCGTGAGCATCACGCGGTAGGAGGCGGCTTGTCCTGGGCCGATTTTGGTATTTGTACTGCCGTCAATCAGCTCCATGCGGGCGTGAGGCAAGGGCAAAATCGTCAGTCTCGTAGGTTTACTAATAATTTCAGGATTGGTGGATACGACCCTAACTAATACACTCCCTGAGCGATTGGTTGGTAAAGTGACTGCAACCGGACCTTCTTTTACAGGCTCAGAAAGGTTGACAAACTTCCCCGAAGCATTGGTTATCTGGACAATGAATTTATTTTCTTCTTTAAAAGTCCCAGCCGTTGTAAAAGGAATGAGAACGGGACTACCTGGACAAACTGACAAGTAAGAGAGGTCACCGATACGAACCTCGGTTTTAATCACCGTATCTGGCTTGAAAGTCGTATCACGCTGCAAGCCAATGAGCGTAGGCTTAAGCGTGTCTTTGCGAATTGTATCTGCACGCATGGCGTTTTGAGTGGACTTAAATGGGCCGACATTTTCATTCCCCAACCACAGCCCCAGACTCGTCCAAGTCACTACGAAACAACTAATAATGAATTTATGATACATACCTCTTCCGATTGACCCGCAAAGTTAAGACAATCTCTTATAAATTCCCCACAGCCTGATGGATGTGTGCTACTTGTTTGGGTTCAAATACCACACATGGAAATCCAAACAAACATTTATCCTTAATCATTTGGGCCACTTCGACGGGCACTTTATCCTCCCAGCCAGGTTCGCCACGTTTGATAAGTTCTAATACACTATCGGTTGAGATTCGGAGATTATCTTCATCGAAATCACGAATGTCTTCGATTTTGTCGTTGCAAAGTAGAAAGTTAAAAAGGGGTTGAAGATTGGTAGGTAAAGCAAAATTTTGACAGGTCGAAAGTTTTCCGTTTTTGAAGGTTGGATAAACAAAAAGTTTGACATTCCGGCTGAACAAGGTCGAAAACGACTCCAGAATTCCGCCTGGTAGTTTTTGGTAGTAACTTTCTTCAAAAATGTATTCCAAGTTAGGAATCCCCAGCACCAGTCCGATTTTGAGGCGGGTTGTTTTAGCCAGAAAGGCTACCAAACGATGGTATTCGTAGTAGTTGGAAATCAGCACGGTTTGCCCAAGTGAGATTAGAATATCTACGCGGTCTAGAAAGTCTTTTTCATTGATGTCTTGATCGCCTCCGCGCAGGTTGTGGAGTGTAAGTTCGGCCACCATAATCACTTTTTTCTCATCCACGTCGGGTTCTGCCTTGAACTGCTTAAGGCCGTTGCGTAGCATATCCACGTGTACATTGGTGATGGGCCGCAGGCGTCCACGCAAGAGCAGGATATTTTTCTTATAAAGTGCTTCTGATGGTTGTAAAACGTGCCCATCAGGGCCAAACATCGCTACTTCGGTAAACCCGTGTTTGACGAGATAAAGACTCATGAGTCGATTGTCAACTTTTTGAAAATCAGGCCCCTGAACACGAAACATGTCAATTTGGATACGGTCAGGGCTGAGGTCGTCCATCAAAGAAAGCAAAAGAGTTTCGGGTGATTTATGGTAAAAAAAACAGCCATAAATCAAGTTGACACCGATGATTCCCAAGGCCTGCTGTTGCAGAATGCTATCGTTGTCGAGCATTTTAATGTGGATAACCACGTCGTTGTAGGGAGCCCGGGGAGTGAGCTGGAATCGAAGACCGAGCCACCCGTGACCTTCATTGCTTTTTTGATAATTGAGGGCAACGACGGTATTGGCAAAAGCAAAAAATAAACTATCAGCGCCGCGCTTTTCGGCGAGTCGTTGCTCCACGAGATCGTACTCATGTTGAATCATCTTCATTAATCGCGATTCAACCACGTAGCGCCCGCTGGGCTCGGGGCCGTAAATTTCATCGCTAAATTTCATGTCATAGGCCGACATGGTCTTAGCGATGGTTCCTGAAGCACCACCTGCTTTAAAAAAATTGGCCGCTGTGTCCTGTCCAGCGCCGATTTCGGCAAAAGAGCCATAAATACG
>JAIXPV010000439.1 GCA_027486105.1 Runella sp.
CAGGGGCAAATCTCTGCAAAAGATTTTTGCCGCGCCTCAACCCTAGGGTGAATTTTTCTCCACCCTAGAGGCGATAATGGGCCATTTCCAACAAAAATTTGTGAAAACCATCCTTCCCTGCTACCCCCAATTTTGAAATAAGGTTGTTTTTGTGGGTCTTAATGGTGGCGATGCTTACCCCCAGAGCCGTTGCTATGTCGGCATTGGTGCGGCGTTGGATGGCATAATAGAGCACTTTCAGCTCCTGCGGCGTGAACGTAACCGACCTGCGTTGCAGGAAGGCATTCAGTTGTTTCAGTTTTTCCAACTCCTCGGCAGGGAAGTCAGCGGCTGTTTTCTTTGGCATTCGAGATGTAGTTAAATAGCTCATTTATAAACCATTACTTGCACAGATTATCTCTAAGCAGGCACGGCATTGATTAAAATGAGTTTTTCTAAACGTTGAAAAAAAAGGGTAATACTGCTTATCAGCACCAACGCTTGAACTACCAAATAGTGGGAATATTTTGGGCGGCATGAAACAAAAATTGCTGCAAGCCCGCCTTCCCTTCCACACCGAGCTTAGCGATGAGGTTGTTTTTGTGCTTCTTCACCGTACAGATGGCCGTTCCCAATTGGTCGGCTATTTCGCGGTTGTTCCGGCCTTCTTTGGCCCAATACAGCACATTGAGTTCCTGAGGGGAGAGAAAAATAGATTGGCGGAGCAGAAAAATGCCTAACCTGTTCAATGGGTCGAAATGGTCTGGTTGCGGGCACTGGGCTGTCATCTTCTTTGATTTTTAGATACTTAAACACTTTCTGAGGTGTTCATCAGCAACCTCTACCATAGATAGATAGATAGATAGATAGATAGATAGCATCTGATGAACAGCCTTTCGGCACGGGCTGTCAATGATTCGTTCATCAAGAAGCAGGGTAGAAGAACTGTACGCCCAAAGCGCACAGCGAGCCAAAAACAAACTGGTTTTTTTGAGAAAGACAAATAATAGTTATCAAACGGTGTATGAGGGTTGATAGCAGCCTTTTGCCCTCTAATACAAGTCAAATTGCCCCGTGACTTATGGGTATAAAAGCTGCGCAAATTGTTTTTTTTAGGATAAAATTATCTTTACTTCCTTTTCCGTTTTTACTTTGTAAATAAACGACCCATTCAAAGCGTACTGAAGCACTTAGCATTTTCTAAATACCCCAATCAAAACCTTTTTAGCCATTCGCAAGTATGAAAAAACGAGAAAAATTAGCGATAATAAGAAATTATTATCCCAATGCCGTCACCACGATTGACAGTGTAAACAAACTCATCGACTTTCTGGAAGAGCATTTAGATTTAGAGCCTGGCCAAATCATGCTGGCCGACAGTATTTGCAGCGACGATGTAAACGCCATTCAGTATCCATCCAGAGCGCACGAGTTTTTGGGGCCTTTCAAAATGGGCGGCTTGGATGGGTATCCTTTTACGGGCCTTACGGGCATGGGGGCCTTTGCCAGCCACGTACCCGACGAAGGCGCCGTCTTTATCTATTACGGCCCCCACATCGGCATCACCAAAGAAGGGGTCATCGGGGAGATTAAGCGCGTGGGGCAGGCCAAAAATTCGGGATGTTGCGGAGCCGCCAAAGGGGCGCTCAATAAACTGGTGAACAATCAAATTGTGGAAGGCAACGTGACCGAAATGGACTTCCAAATGAACACCATTGAGCAAATACTGCTCCGCCAAAAAGACCGAATTCTCAGCGCGGCAGTACCACTTTATGAGGCAACCGAAGTAATTTATGAGGCCATCGACCAACGTATTCATGAATTGGTCGAAAAAACAAACTACCACTGCAAGTATGTAATATTGTTTGGCACCATCCTGATCAACAGCGATTCTGACATGGGGTCTTACACCAGCGCAAAACGCTTCGACATTATTGACTTGGCCACCAACGAAAAAAGGAGCGTCTTGGATTACTACGACAATTAAACAATAACCAAGAGATTGAACGGGGCCGTCGAAAGCGTACAATTGTGCGCTCGACGGCCCTATATTTTTGAAAGGCTTGCGTCGTGCAGCCAAATGAACTTCCTCAAAGGGGCTATCTTTTCTTCTTCTTCTGGGTCGCACTTGGCCATTATTGAACGCTAGTCAATATCACTTTTCTCAACCTCGTCCTCTGCAATGGAGTGTACCAAAATGAGCGTTTGGCGTATACTTTTTCTTTATCAACAGACCATTAAGGCAGAAAATCGCAAAAATCAGAAAAATAAAGACCTTTTTAGGATAAAAATACCGGAATTCCAGTATTGCGCCTTGCCTAATCTTGTATGAAATTTGGGTACTCAAATCTTTACCCTACTATATTAAAAACTTTAACATTGATTATTATGAATCCACAACTATTCATTTCTGAAAATTTGGGCCATCAGCATTTCTTTTCATTCGATTTGGAAAGTGTGGTGCGTTTGGAAGGGGTTAGAAATTACACCCGCTTTATCCCAGCAAAAGGACAACCAGTTATTACCTGTCGATCGTTGGGTCTTTATCTTGAACAACTACCGCAGCAGTTTGTGCGAGTCCACAAAAGTTATGTTATCAACTGTCGATATATTTTAGGAATAGACCAGCGCAATCATTCTATTATGATGACCGACGGCACGTCCATTCCTATTTCGAGACGAAAGAGAACAACTATCATGCGCCTTTTGGGGAAGTCCCGTTTAAAATCAACGACTTAGCTATAATCAAATTTATTTTAAAGGATCAATTTGACTTTATATCCAAAAAGATTCTATATTTTCAGGAAAAGTCCCTTCCTATGCGCGTATTGTTGGCAGATGACCACCTGATTTTGCTTGAAAGTTTGGCAGCTCTCTTAGAAAAAAAAGAAGGGGTTCAGATTGTTGCCAAAGCCACGAATGGCTTGGAAGCACTCCAGCTCCTGGAAGAGATACCTATAGATATAGTCGTTTCTGACCTCAATATGCCTCTTTTGGGGGGTATTGAGTTTACAATGCGTGTAAAGGAACGATTCCCTCACATAAAGGTAATTTTGCTCACTATGGTAGAAGATGCCTCCCAGATTCGGGAAGCTATTCAGGCAGGTGCATGTGGATATATTCTAAAAAGTGCCTCCCCCGACGAATTGCGGAAGGCTTTGACCGAAGTGAGCGAAGGAAGGCGATACTTTAGCCGCGACATTGAAAAGCAATTGGCTTCTATTCCCAATCCACACGTCCCCAATGGCCACGAAATCGTGGATGGGGTTCCGCATTTAACCAAGCGTGAAATCGAAATTATTCGGTTTATTGTACATGATTTTTCCAGTGAAGCTATTGCCAAGCAATTGAATGTCAGCATCAATACTATTGAAACCCACCGTCGAAATATCTTCAAAAAACTACGCCTGAACACAGTAGTAGGACTGGTACGATTCGCGATTAAATATAAGTTAGTTGACTAAAAATCAACGACACAAACTTAGTCTACACGCTTATCAATTCTTTATCGTAGGTCTTATCAATCTTGCGAGAAACTCCTGATGCAAGGCATTGCAATAGGGTGATTCGGGAAAATCTTCTTTAAACCGTTCCAACAACTTGCCCGCAACGGTGTATTCTTTCTCGGGTGAAAAGTACGCCAACGAAAACGCCCTCTGTACGGTTTTGGCAAGCATCAGTTCGCGGGTTTGGGGGGATTTGCGCAGTCCGTCATATATTGAATTATACCATCCTTCCCACACCGTGCTGTCGAGCTGCAGCACCATATTTCGATTCATAAAAGGTCCTGGCAGAAAACCTAGCCACCGCGAATACAAAGCCTCGCGGTAAATATCCGAGATAAGGGCTTCGTCGTTCATCATTTGTAGGCTAATTGACTCATTTTTAGCCGCTTCTCCCAGGCTCCGAAGGTAGGTTTGTTTGCGTAAATATTTTTGTCCTTCCAACGACGCCAAAACGTACGCATTTATCTGATGGTTTGTGGTATCCTGCTCACGTTGAAAACGTTCGGCCGACTGGGTAGCAAGATCGTTGATAACAAACGAATAATCTTCCATCGACATGTGCTGAAACAGGGGTTTGCGCCGGAGAGAATCCTGCCCAAACAGCAAGCTTCCGTACAAAAACTGGTGTAAACGAGCCGTTGGGCCTTTTACGACTGGGAAAGACGACCGGCTAGGGTTGACGAAATAAAGGGTGTCGTTGGGTTTAAGTAAAAAATCGACGCGGTACCCCAAACATTCAACCGTTACTTTTTGGGGCGACTCAAGACACAAATCAGCTTTAAAACAGCCACTTTCGTCGGTGCGCTCTTTCAACACAGCTTCGGGGTCGTACGGAGAAAATCCCAAAGGGTTATCCAAAAAAATTTGATACTGCGAAGAAGGAAACCCCTCAAAATAGCCTTGAATATGCACATTTGGCTGGGCAAAACTCCGCAAACAGCAAACAAGCAAAAGGAGTAAATACCGCATAATCCTGTCTGTTTAAGTACGTAATGCTTCCCACAAAATCTCAATCGGATGTTTGGCTTTTCGCCCCGTACCATCTTTGATTTGATGACGGCAACTCGTGCCTGGCGCGGCAATAATGACCTCTTCTGGCTGTTGACGCACCGTAGGAAAAAGCACCAATTCACCCACTTGCATCGACAACTCATAATGCTCCTCTTCGTAGCCAAAAGACCCGGCCATGCCGCAGCAACCCGAAGGAATCAATTGAACGGTATAATTTTCGGGTAACGACAGCATCTTTTTGCTCGGAGTCAGCGACGACAACGCTTTTTGGTGACAATGCCCGTGCAATTTAATGGTTTTTTGTTCATTCGTAAACTGTTGACGATGAATACGTTTTGCATCTATCTCGCGCCCAATAAACTCTTCAAACTGCAAGGCATTTTTGGCTAATTTTTGAGCTACCTCCTGAAGTTCGTTAGGAACTAAATCGAGGTATTCGTCCCGAAAAGTCAAAATAGCCGAAGGTTCGATGCCAATCAAATGGGCATGGTCAGAGATGACATCCTTGAGCATTTCTACATTCTGAATCGCTATTTTCTTTGCCTCTTTCACCAAGCCCTTTGAAAGATACGTTCGGCCGCTTTCGGAGTGCTTGGGAATGATGACTTCATAGCCTAGTTTTTCGAGCAATAAAATCGCTTTCTGGCCTATTTCAACGTCGTTGTAGTTCGTAAATTCATCACAGAAAAGATACACCCGCTTACCTCCGCTCTGTGGTCGGGCCTTGTGCCAATCTGTAAGGGTTGTTTTTGACAACATTGGCATGGTTCGGTCGGGGTGAAAGCCTACCATTTTGTTGGCAATGCGCCGCAGTGACTCATTGCCAAAAATAGAATTATACGCCCAGGGTGCAATACTCGCCAAACGCATCTGTTGGGAGAAGTTAGCAATTAACCGCGCCCGAAACGGCACCCCGTTTTTATCATAATAGCTTTGCAAAAACTCCGCTTTCATCTTGGAGATATCCACGCTCGACGGGCACTCCGACTTGCAACCTTTACAGGATAGACAAAGGTCCAAAATCTCCTTGGTTTCTTCGGCACTGGCATCGACCGAGGACGATTCGGTATAAAAATGACGCAGCATATTGGCACGGGCGCGAGTGGTGTCGCGCTCACGCCGCGTTGCCATGTAGCTTGGGCACATGGTACCGCCAGTAATGTGGGTTTTACGACAATCGCCCGAACCACTGCATTTTTCGGCCAATCTTAACAAGCTTTCTTGTTTTGAAAAATCAAAAACTGTTTCGATGGGAGGGGCTTTTTGGTCGGGCTGATAACGCAAAAACTCGTTCATCGGCGGTGTATCCACAATTTTCCCCCGGTTGAACACCCCGTACGGGTCAAACATTTTTTTTACTTCCCGAAACAGCCCATACACTTCCTCTCCCATCATAAACGGAATAAACTCACCGCGCAGGCGCCCATCGCCATGCTCGCCCGAGAGCGAACCATTGTATTTTTTGAGCAACACGGCCGTATCTGCCAAGATATTCCGAAACTTGGCCTTGCCTTCCGAAGTTTTTAGGTTGACCATTGGCTCTACGTGCAGCTCACCTGCTCCCGCATGGGCATAATACGATGCGTGCACTTGGTGTTTCTTGAGCACTTCGCCCAAATCTTCGATATAATTCGGTAAGTCTTCCACCGCCACGGCACAATCTTCAATGAGGTTGACGGGCTGCAAATCGCCGGGTAAGTTTCGAATCAGGCCCAAACCTGCTTTGCGCACATCCCAAGCTTTTTTGGATTCATCACCAAATAGCAACGGATACGCATATCCTAAGCCGTTTAGCTTCAGTTCAGCCACCAATTTCGCCGCCGTTGTTTCAACGTCTGCGCGGGTTTCGGCCCCAAATTCCACCATGAGCATCGCCGCGGGATCACCTTCAATAAAAAAGCGATTGTGACGGTATTCGTTGTGCTCTTTGGTAAAATCCATGATGTATTTATCCACCAACTCCGACGCCAACGGATTGTGTTTCATAGCAATACCGTTTGCCAGCAGTGATTCATGCAGCGACTGGCAATGCACACACAACAACCCGAGCTCGGCGGGGGGCAAGGGTAAAAGGTTGAGTTTGGCTTCAGTAATAAAACACAGGGTCCCTTCTGAGCCAGCGATAAGTTTGGGTAGATTCAAGCCGTTCGGTAAGTCAAGCAGGGCGTCAAGCGCGTAGCCTGAATTACGGCGTGTGACCGTTTTTTTAGGAAATTTCTCTCGAATAAGTTTTTGATTACCAGCATCTGACAAAAGTGATATAAGGCCCTGTTCAATACGCTCCCGCAGAGAGTTTGCCTGATTTGAAACCGACTTTTGGCCAAAAACGGCCTCGCTCCCATCGCTCAATAAAGCTTTAACTTCCAATAAATGGTCGCGGGTAGCGCCCCAACTGATGGAGTGGAGTCCGCACGAGTTGTTACCAATCATCCCGCCAATCATCGCACGGTTAGCAGTAGACGTTTCGGGTCCAAACATCAATCCATACGGCCTCAAAACCACGTTGAGGTCGTCACGAATCACACCCGGCTGTACTCGTACCCAACGTTCATCGGCATTTATTTCGAGGATTTTGTCAAAGTATTTAGAAATATCTACCACAATTCCCTCACCTACCACTTGGCCCGCGAGGGAGGTGCCAGCCGCGCGCGGAATCAGCGTGAGGCCATGCTCCACGGCAAACAAAATGAGTTTTTGAATATCACCGACCGTTTTGGGCAAAGCAACCGCCAGCGGGATTTCTTGGTACACCGAAGCATCGGTTGAATACAACCGTCGAATGGCCTGGTGAGTAACCGAATCGTCAAAAAAGAATTCTCCCTCAAAATCAAGGGTTAATTGGTGAAAAGGAAGTTTAGTAGGTGCAGCGTAAAACATTGGAACGAATGATTTGTGCAAATGTAATTTAAAAACAGATTGGGCGTACCTTTGTCTCCCTTTGACGATTAACATTCAACCTCAAGATAGACTTTAAATTATTTACCAAAAACAAGAATTTTACCAAAATGCCTGCTACTTATATTGAAACACGCCTAACGCTCAATCCCGACTATAACGAAATTTTAATGGCCGAATTGGCCGAGATTGGCTACGAATCCTTTGTCGAGTCCAGCGACGGCCTCTCGGCATATATTATCGACACAAGCTTTGACTTAGAGGCGCTTCAGCAAATCATTGAGCGGTATCAATCCATGACCGCCATTACGTTTGAATCCCAACAACTCGAAACCAAAAACTGGAACGAAGAATGGGAACGCAATTATCAGCCGATTGAGGTGGCGGGCAGAATTCGGGTACGGGCTTCTTATCACACGCCCGACCCCGCGTTTGAGTACGACATCGTGATTGACCCCAAAATGTCGTTTGGAACGGGGCATCATGAAACCACTACGCTGGTGATGGAACAGCAGCTTTTGCTCAATCATCAAGGAAAATCGGTGTTGGACGTAGGAAGCGGCACGGGAATTTTAGCTATTTTGGCGGAGAAACTCGGCGCTAACCGCCTTACCGCCTTTGACATTGAAGAATGGGCCTACCTCAATGCCGTAGAAAATTCGGCCCTGAACGGCTGCACGCACATCCACGTTTTTCAAGGAACGATTGCCGATTGCCCCGCTGCTACATATGATATTGTATTGGCCAACATCAACCGAAATATTTTATTGCAGGAAATCCCTACCTATACCGAATTTTTGGTCGATGGCGGAACGATGATAGTCAGTGGGTTTTATGAATTTGACATTGCCGATATTGTTCAAAAAGCCGAAGAAGTAAGTCTTCGATTAGTAGCCCAAAAAACACTTAATCAATGGGCTGTTTTAAGATTTGAAAAACCATGAAAATAAGCATTTTAGGATGTGGCTGGCTGGGGCTTCCGCTGGCCGCACAACTTGCCAGAGAGGGGCACAAGGTAAAAGGAAGCACGACGAGTGTCGAAAAATTGGCCGTTTTGCGCGCCCTTGAGATTGAACCTCTATGGCTCCAACTTACGCCCGACCCCAAAGGCATCGGTTGGGATTATTTGATGGATTGCGACGTTCTGGTTGTCAATATTCCTCCACGACTGGAGCGCGCGGGGCCTGATTTTCATTCGGCCCAAATGCGCCACTTGGTAGAACTGGTAAAAGAAAGCCCCGCCCAACGGGTAATCTACATCAGTTCAACCTCCGTCTATCCTGAGCTCAACCGAGAATTAAAGGAAGAGGATGTGATTTATCCTAGCCAATCAGCGGCACCCACCTTGGCCGAAGCAGAACTATTGATTCAATCCCTACCCCAAGCATGGGTTGTATTGCGTTGCGGAGGTTTGATGGGCTACGAACGCATACCCGCAAAATATGTTTCAGGCAAAAAAAACATTACTACTGGTGAAGTTCCCGTCAATTACATCCACCGGGACGATGTCATCGGGGTCATCAAGGCTTTTTTACAAAACCTATCGGTATGGAATGAGACTTACAACGTAGTGGCACCCCTCCACCCTACCCGTAGAGAAGTGTACCTTGCAAGTTGTACTCCTTTTGGCTATCAGCCACCCACGTTTAGTTCCGCCGAAATCAATCCCTTTAAAATTATCTCTTCTCAAAAATTGGTGTCTAAACTCAACTATCCATTTCTGTATCCCAATCCCCTCCAATTTCTGTATCAGCTGTAGATTTTTGTTTAATTAACCATCAACAAAAGTCAAACACTTATTTTTATTTAAATTTTGTTTAACGTTAATCGCCATAAGTTAAACAAAGTAAATTTTTTGAACTTTTTAAAGACAAAAACCCAAAAAAGACCTTTAAATAATACTATAATATAACTAAACCAATACAAAAAATAGATTTTTAGTCCAAAAAACTGCTCTATAAATTTAATTTTTAAAAATTTATTCAATAATGATTTGGATGTTTGTTTAATGTTTCATTAAATTTGTTCAACAAACTGAAACCAAAAACATTCAAACAAGCCCACAATGACAGCTATCGAGTTCACTTACCACATCGCTAAAGTGTCAAAGTCACTTAAGCCCTTTGCGATGCGTTTAACAAAAGACAGCGAAGATGCTAACGATTTGTTGCAGGATACGCTGTTGAAGGCTTTTACTAATCGTGACAAATACGCCGACGGCACAAACCTCAAGGCATGGTTGTATACCATCATGAAAAATACCTTCATCACCAACTACCAGCGTATGGTGCGGAAGAATACCTTTATCGACACAAGCGACAACTTACACTACATCAATTCTTTTGAAAACAGCACCGAGAACGAAGCCGCTGGCAAATTTGCCATGGACGACATCAACAAAGCCGTTAATTCACTAGAGGAAGCTTATCGTACCCCTTTTATGATGTATTATCGGGGGTTCAAGTACCACGAAATTGCTGACCGCTTACGCATTCCTATCGGAACGGTCAAAAACAGAATTCACATTGCGCGGAAAGAGCTTAAAGACAAGTTGTATGTCTATGCGCATCCATTTTGAGTAGGGATAATGAGACATTGGCGGCTTAGCTATCTTAACGGATAAAGCGAAGCTGCCAGTTTAAAAAGAGGAAGGTTTCGAAAAGTTGATCGGTATCCGGTCAACTTTTTTGTTTTAGACAAAATTGACTTCAGTATGCAAACGAATCCCGAATTGCTCCTCCACAGAAGACTGGATTTTTTCGGCTAACTGCTTGATTTCATTTCCTTTACCGCCACCATAATTGACCAACACGAGCGCCTGACGAGTGTGTACTCCAATACTCCCGAAGCGTTTCCCTTTCCAGCCACATTGTTCGATCAACCATCCAGCGGGCACCTTTACAACCTCGCTACTGATGACGTAGCCTGGTATCTCAGGATAAATCAATTTAAGATGCTCGTATTGCATCACCGAAATTTCGGGGTTCTTAAAGAAACTACCAGCGTTACCGATTTCGACGGGGTCAGGCAATTTACTACGCCTGATTTTAATGACGGCATCGCTGATAGCCTTGATACTCAACTCACTTACGCCCATTTCGTCGAGCGTTTTTTGAATATCACCGTACGAAACATGAAATACGGGTGTTTTTTGCAACTTGAACTGCACGCTGCAAATAATGTACTGCCCCTTCAATTCATTTTTGAACACGCTGTCGCGGTAGCCAAAACGACATTCTTCATTGGTAAAAACCCGTTTTTGACCAGTCAGGATATGAACAGCTTCGAGCCGGTCAAAAGTATCCTTTATTTCAACCCCGTAAGCCCCTATATTCTGCATAGGAGCGGCTCCGACGGTGCCCGGAATAAGGGATAGATTTTCAAGACCCGCCAAGCCTCGTTCTACGCAGTAAAGTACAAATTCATGCCAATTTTCGCCAGCTCCCACGCGTACCCACACATTCTCCTGATCTTCTTTGACCGTCCGAATGCCCTTGATGTTGATTTTGACCACCAGCCCGTTGAAATCTTGCGTTAGAAGAAGATTACTGCCTCCGCCCAAAATAAGTTTTGGCAACGTCTGCACGTCAGGAAGCTGGAGTAATGTCTGAATATCTTCGTCATTATCCACTTCTACCAAATAGCGAGCCGTAGCATCTATGCCGAAGGTATTGTATGATTTAAGAGAAACGTTGCTTTGGATGGTAAGCATTTTACCGTAGTAGATTCTGGTGCAAAGAACGTAAAAAATGGTTGTTTCACAAAGGTTTCGTCAAACAAGCCATGTAAAACCCATCGAATCCGTCGCGCGCGGGCGAGGTCCGAGCTTCTTCCAAAAGCTGCCATTTTGTACCCTGTTCGGCCAAAAAACGCTTTACCTGCTCTTCGCTTTCAGACGGCAGAATGCTGCACGTAGCATATACCAACTTTCCGCCAGGTTTCACCATTTGCGAATAATTTGTCAGAATTTCATACTGCGTTTGGCGAATTTGGGTCAGAAAATCAGGTTTCATTTTCCACTTAGAATCCGGATTACGACGCAATACACCCAATCCTGAACAGGGCACATCCAACAACACGCGGTCGGCGGTATCGCGGAGGCGTTTGATGGTTTTGGGTTCAATAAGGCGCGTTTCTACATTGCTGACCCCATTTCGTCGGGCCCTACGGCGCAGTTCCTCTAGTTTCCAACCTTCCACATCCATTGCAATGAGTCGCCCTTGATTCTGCATCAAAGCCGCCAAATGCAGGGTTTTTCCACCCGCGCCCGCACAGGCATCAATGACCCGCATCCCTGGATGGGCATCCAACATAGGCGCGATGCGCTGCGAACCAGCATCCTGCACTTCAAACTGCCCGTTTTGGAAGTTATCGGTCTGAAAAACGTTCTTTTTTTCGCGCAATTTCAAGGCATCAGGCAAGCTGGGAAGGGTTTCGGTATAGATGTCTCTGCTCGCCAAGGCTTCTTTCAGTACTGTGACCGTCGTTTTGAGGGTATTGACTCTCAGCACCACAGGAGCTGTTTGATTTAGGGCATGAAGTTCATCGTCCCAAGAGGTGCCCAATTCTGCCGCACCGATTTCGTCCAGCCAATCGGGAATCGACTCCCTAATTTTGCGGCTTTTTTTGGCTTCTTCGTAGGCTTGGCGAATGGCGTTGGGTTTGATATGCGCAAATTCAGTCCACAGCGGCAGTTCGTTGCCTTTCAAAATTTGCCACGCGGCAAAAAAATCAAGATAAGAAGGACTGCCTGAATGGGCAGTGACAAAATCCAACATTCGCCACCAACGGACAATTTCGTAGGTATTTTCGGCAATAAAGCCTCGGTCGCGCGCGCCCCATTTACGGTTGGATTTGAGCACCTGCTCAATCACTTTATCGGCCTGACGCCCTTTTTCAAATATTTCGGTCAGCGAAAAGACAATCGCTTCCACTAAAACGCGGTGATATTTCATTGTTTTTAGATCAAAAGGGGCAATGACGGATCAATTTCAAAAGTTGTGGAGCAAATATCAACAAAAAAGCACTTAACATTTCTGTTAAGTGCTTGATTTTGAAGCTCCCGAGGCTGGGCTCGAACCAGCGACCCTCTGATTAACAGTCAGATGCTCTAACCGACTGAGCTACTCGGGAATTTGGACGCCTAGGTCGTTTCCGATTTTGGTGGTGCAAAAGTAAGTAGTTCAGTATTTTAATGCAAGAACTTTTTCAAAAACTTTACTCCTTTTTCGCTTATTGCCTGACAATCTATGGGTTAAACCTATTAAAAATAACAAACAAATAAATCACGCATCGGAAGGGGGAGGCAAAAAATTCCTAAACTCGTTCCAAAATAAGCGCCTTAATACGCTGCGCATCGCTTTTTGTAAAATTTTCAATGACAATTTCGGGCCTTGCGCGGGGAATAACGCGGATGGTCGCAAAGAACATGCCACTGTCAATTTCTACGCCAGAGATATCGCTATAAAACACAAATTGCTCGGTACCACCGATGAGTTTTTTCATTTTAAAGCTTACCCCTTTGTCGGTCAACTGAACCTCATTCGGCCTAACTGGGTCTTTTATACTGCTCGATTTGAATACTTCGTTCATGAGTTTAAAATTTAACGTATAATAGTAGGATACTATCCTATGGGTATATAAACTATTTTTTTTGTTTCAAAGAATTCTTCTTCAAAGAAATCCTGGAGGTCAAAGATACGGCTTTTACGTTTTAATTCGGCCAACTCTTCATCCAAATCGCCTCCCTTCAGTGCTAAAATACCGTTTGTGATGGGATGAACATGGTTGCGGCTGATTTTACTACGTACCCAACTATACAGCGGAGCAATGCGCGTAACCGCCCGTGTAACCACAAAGTCGTAGTCTCCATCGGCCTGTTCGGCCCGGCAATGTTCGGCTCGAACATTTTTTAAATCTAGAGCATTAGCGATTTCTTGCACAACTTTGATTTTCTTCCCAATACTATCTACAAGGTGAAACTCCGACTCAGGAAATAGAATTGCCAACGGAATCCCGGGAAATCCACCGCCAGTACCTACATCTAAAATATTGGAAAACTCTCTGAATTTTACCACTTTAGCAATGCTCAGCGAGTGTAAGACGTGGCGCTCGTAAAGATTTTCCACATCTTGCCGCGAAATAACGTTAATCTGTGCGTTCCAGAAAGCATAAAGCTCTTGTAATTGTCCAAACTGTGCTTTCTGCTGAGGCGATAATTTTGGAAAATATTTTTCTACTATTTGCATATCGTTCATGTTTTACTGATTCATTTGGGTATTATCTCCATCTTACTTTTTTACGTCGATTGTACCACATTACAAACGACATTGTAAAATAATAGACAAAGAGCGTCAAGTCCATCACTGGAACGGCAAACCAACTTACCGATTTATAAAGTTTGCGAGATGCAAGGCCCAATACAACCCATTGTGCCAAAAGACGTATACTAAAAAGCACGCCTATGACAATGATGTAGGCCAGTAAAGCAGGATAATTCCATAAGCAACCTAAAAGCAAGCCTAAAAATAACATCCACGACAGTACGTGCGTGCCTGATAATACGGCCAAACGAACTTTATTGCTCGTTTTATAATATTTACTAACCGACAAATGTCGCTTTTTTTGGTGATACCAGTCTTTCCACGTTGTTTTTGGAAGGGAAACCATAAATGTATCAGCATTGAGGCAAACGGTCGTATTTTGTCCAGTGGCAATTTCATTCATCAACAAATCATCATCACCGCCCGTAACCCGCAAATGCGTATAGAAGCCTTTATTCTGGGTAAAAAGCGACTTGCTGTACATTAAATTCCTGCCTACTGCCATGTAGGGCTTTCCTACCAAGGCTAAGGATAAGTATTGAATAGCCACGTAAAATGTTTCAAAACGAATCAAGCGGTTGAGAAATCCGTCAAGTTTTTGATAAGGAGAAAATCCCAGCACAATCTGTTTCTCCTCTGTAAGACAAGCCGCCATTCCTTTAATCCACTGATCGGTTGTTGGACGGCAATCTGCATCAGTCAATAATATTACATCATGCTTCGCACCTCGCACTGCGGTAGTAACGGCATATTTCTTGGGCGTAACGTGGTCGTATTCTTGCCTGATATGAACAAAACGAATCTTAGTCCAAGCTCTGGCTTCTTCTTCGGCAAATTCTTCGGTTCCATCCCATGAACGATCATTCATTACAACTACCTCATAATCAGGATAGTCTTGTTCATTGAGCATAGGAAGCAACTCGCGCAAATTTTCCAATTCATTGTGCGCACAAACCACAACCGTTACCGCAGGCCAGTGTTTTTTTTCAACAGAGGCTTGTTGGACAAGGAGCTTCGCAAATACGAACAGGATGTAATACAATTGAACTAAGACAATTACGGCAAACAGGCCTAGTAAAATGTTCAACAAAGGATAAAGTAACCAATTGGTCGAGTAGAATATATCCATGCGGTAGTAAAAAGTCCGCAAATATAACTGGGGTTGGTCAGATGCTAAAGACCTAATGATAGATTAAATGATATAGTATTCTAATTTTGTGCCTCAAAAGTTAATTCACCTTCATGAAATTCGATATTATTCATAAAGATTCTAGCACCAAGGCCCGGACTGGAGTGATTCATACCGACCATGGTACCATTCAAACCCCCATTTTTATGCCCGTTGGTACCGCTGGTACTGTTAAGGCAGTGCATCAGCGTGAATTACGAGATGATATAAAGGCGCAGATTATTTTAGGAAATACCTATCACCTTTATTTACGTCCTGGGTTGGATATTTTAGAAAAAGCGGGCGGGTTACATCGGTTTAATGGCTGGGATAAACCTATTTTGACGGATAGCGGAGGGTATCAAGTCTATTCTTTGGCAAAAACAGGACGTAAAATCAGTGAAGAAGGCGTAAAATTTAAATCGCATATCGACGGCTCTACCCACTTTTTTACTCCTGAGGGCGTCATGGATATTCAACGCCGAATCGGTGCAGACATTATTATGGCTTTTGACGAATGTACGCCTTACCCTTGTGACTTTTCATACGCAAGGACGTCTATGGATATGACACACCGCTGGTTGAAGCGCTGTTGCAATCGATTTGACACCACAGAGTCTTTTTATGGTTACCAACAAACCCTATTCCCAATAGTTCAGGGAAGCGTTTATAAAGACCTAAGAAGACAATCAGCTGAGTTTATTGCCAGCATGGAGCGAGAAGGCAATGCCATTGGAGGATTATCGGTGGGGGAGCCAGCCGAAGATATGTACGAAATGACTGAGTTAGTTTGTGGTATTTTGCCCGCCGATAAGCCTCGTTACCTGATGGGTGTAGGCACCCCAGAAAATATTTTGGAGAGCATTGCATTAGGTATCGACATGTTTGATTGTGTAATGCCCACCCGGAATGCCCGGCATGGTATTTTATACACTACCGAAGGCGTAATAAATATTAAAAATGAGAGGTGGAAAGACGATTTTAGCCCTATTGATGAGCGTTTAGGGGGTTACGTAAGCACTTCTTACACAAAAGGGTACTTAAGGCACCTCATCAAGTCAGAAGAAATCCTGGGTGCACAGATTGCAAGTGTACATAATTTAAGTTTTTATTTATGGCTTGTAGGGCAGGCACGGGAGCAAATTGCAGCAGGAACATTTCCTCTTTGGAAGGCTGAAATTTTGAGAAAATTAACGTGCAGACTTTGAAAGCTGGTAAAAAAGAATTTTCTTTAGAGTATTAAAATATTTTTTGAAATAAAAATTGAATCCATACTTTTGTTGGCGAATCTGGTCAGGAAAGACTATTTTTGCGATAGTAGAATTTATAGGTATAGTGAAACGTATCCCCCTTATTCAACAAAAAGGTTTATTATGAAAAAAGTATCTCTGCTTGTCACATTCGTATTGTTGGGATTCTGTTTGCTTGAAACTCAAGCGCAGTACAATCCAAAGGCTCCTTACGAAGGCCCCTACAAGCTGAACACTTGGTCTTTAAGTGCTTATCTAGGTCCAAGTCAATTTTACGGCGATTTACGTGAATATGACTTCTTCCCTGTAGGTACTAACAATTTTGACAGCCGTTCAGAACGTGGAACCATGCATTTTGGTGTATCTCTTGGAAAACAACTCACCTACCTCTTTGGGGCAAGATTGGACGTTGGTGCAGGAAATTTGAAAGGGATGAAACGCCGTATCTACCAATCTTATTTTAACGCCAATTATTTTCAAGCCGATGTCGCAGCCACTGTAAACATTAAAGGTCTTCTTTTTGGCCCCACAAAATTGAAACGCTGGAAAATGGATGTGTACGCTGGTGCGGGTCAAGTTTGGTTTAAATCTACCGCTTATCAGCTAGGTTCTGGGCGTTTGCAGCGCCGCTCTGATGATTCACCTACTTTGCGTAACAATACAACTGAACTCAATAAAAAGGCTTCTTCTTATACTCAAGAATGGGTTATCCCTGTTGGATTCAGTACATCATACGAACTAACAAAGTCGCTTGATTTAGGCATTGATTTTCGTTTGAACAACGTAAATACTGAAAAGTTGGATGCAACCGTAGGCGGTGACGCTTCTTCTATCTACGATGGCCCAACGGGTGGTCGCTTGTATGAAGGTGGCGATGCAAACAATTTCTTAGGAACTCCTAAAGGAAGCTCAGCGCTTGATAAATATGGCTACCTTGCTGTAACATTGACGTACAAACTGGGTAAAAACCCATTACGTGTTGAGAAGAAAAACGGCAAATGGGCGTATGATTTTAACGCACTTGATGCTGGAAAAGGTTTTTACCACTTGCGTTATACCGATCCTAAATTGCTCGTAAAACCACCGAGAATTCTCTCATTGGCTGAAATTGATTCAATTGCGAAAGCCAATAAGCCTAAAGAAATTGATCCTCGTTTGCTACAGGATACAGATAACGACGGTGTCTCTGACTACTTCGATAAAGAGCCTAACACTCCCGCAGGAAGTATCGTAACGGGTGCTGGTCAGAAAATCGACTTTGATAAATATGTAAGAGACGCTCTTCCAGGAATGGCTTGCAATGAAATATTTGCCAACATATTGTTTGATACCGATAAAGCCATCATCAAACCAGAGTTTTATGACTTGCTTAACAAAGTGGTTGAGTTGATGAACAAAACACAATGCCGCTTACAAATGGCTGGTCACGCTGACCGCCGTGCTTCAGACCGCTACAACGTAGCTCTTTCTGAACGCCGCGTGAATGCCGTGAAACAGTACCTTGCGCAGGCAGGCTTGAAAGATCCGAACCGCATCGTTGTCGACGCCTATGGTTCGTTCAAACCAATTGCTGACAACGGAACGGTAGACGGCTTGAAGAAAAACCGTCGCGTAGAATTGAAATTGATGCCTTAATATCTAAAGGCCCCTGATAGAAAAGACCTTGGCAAACGTCAAGGTCTTTTCATTTGGTACTAATCACACGCGTATCGTATCTTTACGGTCAGATTAATAAACAAAATGTATCAGCAACTCCTCCAGAAAGAGAAACAAATAGCAATTATTGGCCTTGGATATGTAGGACTCCCCATTGCTCTAGAATTTGCCAAGTATTTTCGAGTCATTGGATTTGATATTAATCAACATCGTATTGATATGATGAGGGCGGGTCAAGACCCTTCTAATGAATTGGATTCAACCGTTTTTGAGGATAAAGACATCTTCTTTACGGCCAATCCCGACGATTTACAACAAGCACATTTTTTTATTGTGGCCGTTCCTACTCCCGTTGATGATTACAAAGTACCTGATTTAAAACCGCTCATCGGGGCGTCGCACGCGATTGGCAAAGCACTAAAAAAAGGTGATTACGTTATTTATGAGTCAACCGTCTATCCTGGTTGTACCGAAGAAGATTGTTTGCCTATTTTGGAGGCGGAGTCTGGTCTGACATTAGGAGAAGATTTCAAAATCGGTTACTCGCCAGAAAGAATTAACCCTGGAGATAAAGAACGAACCATTGATAAAATCCTGAAGATAGTTTCGGGGAGTGATGCCGAAGCCTTGGAAGAAATTGCCCAAGTCTATGGCAAAATCATCACCGCAGGCATATACAAAGCCCCTACCATCAAAGTAGCCGAAGCCGCCAAAGTAATCGAAAACACCCAACGTGATCTCAATATCTCATTGATGAATGAGTTAGCTATTATTTTTGACATGATGGGCATTGATACCAAAGATGTGATTGAAGCTGCGGGTACCAAATGGAATTTTATTAAACTATACCCTGGCTTAGTAGGAGGGCATTGCATCGGTGTAGACCCGTATTATCTGCTTTATAAGGCTAAAAAATTAGGCTACGACCCGCAAGTAATCCACAGCGGGCGCCGTATCAATGACGGTATGCCCGGATTTATCGCTAAACGGTTGGTGCAGATGTTAATACAAAAAGGGAAAAGCCCTCAGAATGCCAAAGTACTGATGATGGGAATTACCTTCAAAGAAAATGTCTCGGATATTCGTAATTCAAAAGTAGCGGATTTGGTCAAAGAACTAATGAGCTTTTCCATCAATGTTCACCTTGTTGACCCATATGCTTCTCCCAATGAAGTAGCCCATGAATATGGGTTGACGCTGATTGATAAGCCTTCCAAAGACTATGATGCAGTTATTGTTTCGGTAGGACATGAGGGATATAAAACACTGGATATTAACTATTTCAAATCTATCATGAATAAAGAACCGATTTTGATGGATTTGAAAGGAATGTATAAAAATACGGAGGAAAATATAACGTATTGGAGATTGTAACCATTACTTATAAATGATAATTCTCTGCCTGAAATAAATTTTTAGATAGCCCAAAATGAAAGGCGATAACCATTGGGCCATAAACAAAAAACTATGTACGATTATCTTATTGTAGGTGCGGGGCTATTTGGAAATATATGGGCGCACGAAGCCACCAAAAGAGGAAAAAGATGCTTAGTGATAGACCGTCGGAATCACATTGGGGGGAATACTTACTGTGAAAATGTAGAAGGAATTAATGTTCACTACTACGGTGCGCACATTTTTCACACCAACGACAAAGACATTTGGGATTATGTCAACTCATTTGTAGAATTTAACCGTTATACCAATTCGCCCGTGGCAAATTATTACGGTGAGCTTTATAATTTGCCTTTCAATATGAACACTTTCTACCAAATGTGGAAGGTGCTTACTCCTGACGAAGCAAAAGCAAAAATTCAAGAACAGATTGAAGCCGCCAATATCAAGGAGCCTAAAAATCTGGAAGAACAGGCCATCTCATTGGTAGGAACCGACATCTACGAAAAACTCATTAAAAGTTACACCGAAAAACAATGGGGACGTAAGTGTGTTGATTTGCCCGCTTTTATTATCAAGCGTTTGCCAGTGCGGTTTACGTTTGACAATAACTATTTTAACGACCGTTATCAGGGGATTCCGATTGGGGGCTATAATAAACTCAACGAGGCCTTATTGGAAGGAATTGATGTACGTTTGGGCGTAGATTACTTCAAAAACCGGGCGGAATTGGATGCGTCGGCCAAGCAAATTGTCTATACTGGTCAACTGGATGAGTATTTCGATTTTAAACTCGGATATCTAGAATACCGCAGCCTGCGTTTTGAGCACCAAACGTTGGATAAGCCCAACTATCAAGGTAATGCAGTAGTTAACTATACCGACGGCGAAACAGCTTATACGCGAATCATTGAACATAAGCATTTTGAGTTTGGGACGCAAGACAAAACGGTCATTACGCACGAATATCCGCAAGAATGGACGCCAGGCCAGGAACCTTATTACCCTGTAAATGACGACAAAAACGATAAGCTATTACGGGAATATCGTAAACTAGTCGACGCAGAAACGAATGTGATTTTTGGTGGGCGCTTGGCCGAATACCGTTATTATGACATGCACCAAGTGATTGGGTCGGCCCTTGCAAAAGTTCGAAAACATTTTGGAGAATAAAAAAAAAAGAATTATATTCGTACAGTTCTTTGCGTAAGTGTTTCTTTTCGTTCAGTGCTTTTATTTTTGGAATTAGGAAATAAAACAGTGAGTAAGAAACGCCAAAAGCGTCTCCAATGCTGAAAAGCAGTCACAAAGTGGTTTAAGCAAGTTAAAAATCAGTGTTCAATTGAATACTTGATGATTAGTTTCCTTAAAAATTTTGGTGAACTAAGGTGCAAACAAGAAACTTACTCAAAGAACTAAAAAAAACGGGGCAGGTAACTGTCCCGTTTTTGCGTTTTATAGGTTCTTGTGTATTTTCTTTTTACAAACCGTTAAAATAAATATCCATAAGCTCCAAAGGTATGTTTCACTCATTAGCTTTTGAGATTATCTGCCCAGTTGAAACGGTCATCGGGAGAGAATTTCCACGGTGCTTGGTTGGTTTCAAGGTTGTTAAACATAGCATTCCACGAACCTGGGGCCTGTGCCTCATCCATGATTTTATAGCGGCGCAATTGCAGAATAATTTCTAACGGATTAATTAGCACGGGGCATTCTTGCACGCAAGCGTTACAGGTAGTACACGCCAAAATTTCTTCTTCCGAAATATAATCCCCCAATAGGCTTTTTCCGTCGTCTTTAAACTCTCCACCGTTGGCCAGCATGTTTTTACCAACATCTTCTAAACGGTCGCGGGTGTCCATCATGATTTTGCGCGGAGAAAGTTTTTTGCCCGTTATGTTTGCCGGACAGGCCGACGTACAGCGTCCGCACTCGGTGCATGAGTACGCATCCATGAGGTTTTTCCAGCTTAAATCAGCCACGTCTTTGGCCCCAAAACGCCCGATTTCGGCAGGGACTTCGTTAGGATCAGGTTGTTCAAGCCCCAACATGATTTTGACTTCTTTGGTGATGTCTGGCATGTTTGACATCTCACCTTTGGGAGTCAAATTGGTAAAATAGGTATTGGGAAACGCCAAAAAAATGTGCAAATGCTTGGAATAAGTTACATACAACGCGAAACCAAAGATGCCCAAAATGTGCGCCCACCACGCAATGCGCTCCACCGCCACCAAAGCACCATCCGAAAGATTTTTAAAAATTGGTTGCAAGAATCCGCTAAAGAAGAAACCTCCTACCAATGGATAATGCTCCACACCACGTTCTTGTAATAAGCTATCGGCAGCATTCATGCTCAAAATCGCAAGCATCAGCACAATTTCAATGCCTAAAATGGTATTGGCATCCAGTACTGGCCAGCCGTTCAGCTCACGGTGGCGGGTAGGTTGAAGGCGCTCTACTTTGGTGATGTTGCGTCGAATCAGAAAAATGACGCAGACGGCGAGTACCCCAACGGCCAGAAACTCAAAGAAATTGATGAGGATTGGGTAAAAATCGCCCAATAATGGGGCAAACAACCGGTGAGTGCCCAATACCCCGTCTAAGACGATTTCGAGCACTTCAACATTGATGAGCAAAAAGCCCGCGTAAATCACAAAATGCATCAGGCCCACGAGGGGGCGGTCAAACATCTTTTTTTGCGCAAACGCCACCCGCAGCATGGTAGACAATCGTTCGGCGGGGCGGTCGGTCCGATGTACGGCTTTACCGAGTTGAATCGTCTTTTTAATAATCCCGATACGTTTGCTAATCAGCCAAGACGTTAGACCGAATGCTACGACAAAAAGAAGTTGTTGAACAATTTGCATAATGGTTCTCAATGGTTGATTTATTCTGCAAGCAGAGTATGAACAAATATCGGAAAAATGAAATAGGTAGCAAATGAACAAGGTAAAAAACTGCTCGCCAATCTCTAAACTTCCTTAAAGTTCTTAACTTTCGGAAAGCGATGCAAAACTATTCTATGCTTTGGGCTGTTACACAAACATACCCAAACTAACCAATTTTCGACAACTATGACCTATCGTGAGTTGAAGTCTAAACAGCTTCTCAAAATCCACACGCTTGGAGAGTTAAAAGCGGCGGGTTATCAGCCAAAGTCCATTAAACAGGAATTAAGAGATAATCTTATTGAAAAATTACGGGCCAAAGAATCAGTTTTTCCAGGTATTTGGGGATATGAAGATACCGTTATTCCTGATGTGGAACGGGCGATTTTATCCATGCACCATATCAACCTGTTGGGTTTGAGAGGGCAGGCCAAAACACGTATTGCACGATTAATGGTCAATTTGTTGGATGAGTACATCCCTGTGGTGGCTGGCTCAGACCTCAATGACGACCCCTTGGAGCCGCTTTCGCGGTTTGCGCGGGACATTATCCACGAAAAAGGAGACGATACCCCCGTGGCATGGATGCACCGCGACGACCGCTACGCAGAAAAACTCGCAACGCCCGACGTTTCTATCGCTGACCTAATTGGAGATGTTGACCCCATCAAAGCCGCTACGCTCAAACTCCCTTATTCGGATGAGCGCGTTATCCACTTTGGGCTTATTCCACGTTCGCACCGTTGTATCTTTGTAATCAACGAGTTACCAGATTTACAGGCACGTATTCAGGTTTCTTTGTTCAATATTTTGCAAGAAGGAGATATTCAGATTCGTGGTTTTAAACTTCGTTTGCCGCTGGATATTCAATTTGTATTTACCGCCAACCCAGAAGACTACACCAATCGCGGAAGCATTGTGACTCCTCTGAAAGACCGGATTGATAGCCAAATTGTTACGCACTATCCTAAGTCGCTGGAAATTGGCCGGAAGATTACGCAGCAAGAAGCAATTGTTAAAACGGAACAAAAAGGCATGATTAAAACCAATGAAATCATCAAGGATTTGATTGAGCAAATTGCCTTTGAGGCCCGCGAAAGCGAATACGTTGATTCAAAAAGCGGGGTATCGGCCCGCCTAACGATTGCGGCTTACGAAAACCTACTTTCTGCCGCGGAACGGCGCGTACTTCTCAACGGTGAAAAAGAAACCTACGTACGTATTTCTGACCTTTATGGCGTAGTGCCCGCTATCTGTGGAAAAGTGGAACTGGTCTATGAAGGCGAAGTAGAAGGACCCGTAATAGTGGCTCAAAACCTGATTGGAAAAGCCATTCGTACCCAATTCCTGAATTATTTTATCAATCCTGAATCCCTGAAGAAGAAAAAGGGAGCTAAAAACCCTTTCCAAAAAATTCAGGACTGGTTTGGTGAAAATGAAATGGATATTTTGAGCGACCTCACCAACCGTGAATACGAAGCGCGTTTGCGTACCATTGAAGGTCTGGACGACTTGGTGGATGATTTCCACCGGGGATTGAGTCGCGAAGAAAAATTGTTCTTAATGGAATTTGCCCTGCACGGAATGGCCGAATACTCGCTCGTGGGTAAGCAGGCGATGGATAATGGGCTTCATTTTAAAGATTTGCTCAGCAGCATGTTTTCAGGCCCCGATGCTGATGACGACGACGATGACGTGTTTTAATTTTAAATACTAAAGCGCCTAACCTAAATGCCCAGCCAAATTTGACTGGGCATTTAGGTTAGGCAGCTAGTCGTCGATTGGGGCGGAGAGAATCCAAGAGCGGTCGGGTGTTTTGTTCTAAGCGCTGTTTTACAAATCCATCGCGCAAATAAGCGGGAAGCGCATCAATCCACTGCGTATATTGGTCTATTCCTACTGCTTTTGCTACATAACATTCATGAACAAAATTGAGGTACTTCACGATGTTGAGCAATGAATGGTGGAATTGAGAAATATCAATGTCTGCTTCAACAAAGCGCTCCAATTCGCGCTGGCTGCCCGATACTTTTAGTCTTGCCATCATGTCGAAATAGGTCGTAACTCCCATACTTTTGGCAATTTGTTCCCAATTACGCGCCCCAAACTTTGTCAATATCTTTCCCGTCTTGGTACGGAGTGCCTTTTCGGGATTGGCCTGCAAACGCTGACGAAACGCCCTCGCCGATAAGGTACGGGTAGTTTTCAGAAATTGAGCCACGTGTGCTTCCGCTTGCTTAGGCGTTTGAATAGGCAATAAAAGGGCTTGCTCTTCGCTATCAAGGAAATGATGAAGGGTATAATGCCCAACTGGGCCCTCGGCATAAAAACTCACCGATTTGGGATACCAGCCTTTGACCACATACCCGTTGATAATCTGCCTGATAATGGCTTCGGCATTCACATTAATCCCCTGAATGGCCAGAAAAGCCTTAGCGCTATACAACACGCTATAGTACGCCTGAGGAAAGGTGGAATGAAGGGCATATTTGAGAAAATTCTCGTCAGGATTGGCGGCGGTGGTTCTCAATGTAAACTCTGCATTCCACGCGTTGAGAAGCCATTTTTTGGTGAGCGTTAGGCGTTCAGCTTCCTGCTTTGGACGAAACCTCCGCAACCCTGCCAAATGCCCGATTTTGTTCAATCCTGCCAAATGACGAATGTGGTAATCAATCCCTCTAAAGTGATTTAAAAACACCTGTGCAGGAATAGATTTTTTCCATTGCTCATCAGCATTTATTAATTGATTTTCTGGCTGCTTTATCATTGTTTTTGGTATTATTTTTATAAAACATCGTTGTAATCAAACAACGAAAAACAGCCTTAAAAAATTCATTTAAAAATATATCATATACACTTAATTATCATGTAGTTAATTAAATAAAATTAGACCTAAAATTGGCAACTTATTAAGCCTTAAAAAGAAAGCTACTTGCGTATGATTTTTCCAATAAACAAAGTTTGAATTAAAAAAAATAGTTTCGGTAAAACCTCCGAGGAAGGCATTATCTTTGTGACTTCAATATTGACTGTTTATGGCCACATTTCTCTTCAAAAAAGCACCCACCCCACAAACCCTTATCCAATTCATTTTTTCGGGTTACGTTATTATTTTGTCCTTGTTTACATTGGTTCTCACGGCTTGTTCTGACCAAAGTCAGAGTGAAGCAGCGCAATTTTTTTTAAAGGGAAATCTTGCATTGGAGCAAAAAGAATACACCAACGCCATTCGCTACTACAACGAGGCATTGGAGAAAAAGAAGGATTTTGCGGATGTTCACAGCAATCGCGGGATTGCTTATTTGCGGATAGGTGAGTTTGACAAAGCCTTGGAGGATTTCAATCAGGCCCTTGAGATTGATAAAGACTTCGCCGAGGCCTATTTCAACCGGGCGGGTGTGTTGATTGATAAAAGTGAGTTTTCAATGGCAGCGGCCGATTTAGAGCAAATTCGTAAAGTGTACCAAGATTCCTCCAATTATTATTTAAAATGGGGCGATTTAAAATCCCAACAGGGTTATTACGAACAGGCCCTTTCCGAATACGACCGGGCGCTTGCATTGCAGGCGGGCAACGTGCAGGCGCGGGTAAACCGAGGAGTTGTTTATTTTGCGAAGAAAAATTTTAAAGAAGCACAAAAGGATTTCGAAAGCGCCCTCAAGCTTAATCCGCAGCAGGAATTGGCTTATAATAACTTGGCCTTGATTTTTGCCCGCAATAACCAACCCGAGAAAGCCCTGCAATTCATCAATCGGGCCTTAGATTTTGACGTAGTCAACCCTATTTATTTAAACAATAAAGGTTATGTACTACTGCTGCAGAATCAGTTGGAGGAAGCCAAAAAACTGATTGATCAGTCGCTGGCCAAATCGCCTAAAAACAGTTATGGGCACCGCAATGTTGGTCTTTATTTTCTCCGTAAAGGACAAAAAGTCGAGGCTTTGGAGGCACTTCAAAAGGCGTATACTCTCGACCCTTCCACCGACCAAATTCACGCTTGGCTCGGCGAAGCGCTTTTGGTAAATAATCAAAAAGAAAAAGCCTGTAAAATGTGGCGACAGGGACAATCTTTGGGCGACGAGGCGTCTTCTGCTCAATACAATCAACACTGCAAATAATACTTTTGCGCGATAATGATAACCTTTTACTCACTTTATAACTCACCTCTACTTTCTTGAAAAATATTGTCATTGGCTTATTTTTTGCGGCTTTGTGGGCGTCGGCTTCGGTAGCCACTAAATTTGGCATTAGATCCGCCGACCCGCTCATTCTGGCCAATGTACGTTTTTTGATTGCGGGCGGTTTGATGCTCGGCTTCGCTTACGTGGTGCAAGGGCGTAAAAACCCGCTACCCAAGGGCAAAGAATGGGGCCAACTTCTCATTTTTGCCTTTCTCAATACAACCTTGTATTTGAGTGCCTTTGTGATTTCAATGCGCGAGGTGGCGGCGGGTATCGGTAGTCTTTCTACTGCCACCGGCCCCCTTTTCGTGATTATCATTTCAGCCTTTTGGCTCCAGCGTCGATTACGCTGGTACGAGGCCGTTGGTGTAGTACTTGGACTGTCGGGGGCAGCAATGGCTACTTGGCCATTGCTGCAAAACAGTTACGCCAGCGCAAGAGGATTATCCATTCTGATGGCGGGGATTGTGGCCGTATCGGCAGCCAGTGTTTATTATTCCAAAGTAAAATGGCAATTGTCCAACCTATTGATTAACGGTTGGCAAGTGATGCTCGGCGGGCTTATGCTGTTACCATTTACCATCTATTTTGCTGATTGGCAACGTGCACAATGGGATATTCAATTTTGGGCTTCCGTGGCGTGGCTGATTATTCCAGTATCGGTCATTTCGCTGCAACTTTGGTTTTATTTATTGCGTCTTGATGCGGTAAAGGCTTCGCTTTGGCTGTTTTTGTGTCCCGTTTTTGGATTTACCTATTCCAATATCCTACTCAATGAGCCGCTCTCTTGGCATACTTTTGCAGGAACAGCCTTGGTGATTTTGGGCCTTTATGTAGCCCAACGCGATAAATTTTCGTAATTTTTAAAATACCTTCTTCAAACTAAGGCCAAACGCTACTGCGTTGTTAGGTAAGGGTTCGGCCGAAAGCCCAATGCGAGGGCGGCCCAGGCGGGAATTGTAGATATTGACGGCTCTCCGCAACTGAGCATTTGCGATGAGATTGGAAGTCAATGAAACACCAATGGCACCAAAATACGTAATCCAGAACGTTTGACGACTCACGCTTCTTCCACCCACCGAACGCGAGGTAACCAAGAAGTAGAGACCTGGCAAAGCCGATATCACCGAGCCAACCGCGCGTATGGTGCGCGCCCTACTAAAATAACGATTTACCTCTGGGTCATCCATTTCACCAAAAGGAATTTCTAACGAATATTGATTACGGAGGCGTTGCCCACCGTAATAATACCGTCCGTTGCTGCCAATGACAATGGGTTTTAAATGAACGTTTTCCAGCAGAGGTTGAAAAAAAGCCGTGTCTCTTCGAGGGCTCGGGGGTTGTTGGGCAAGCAACGACGAAGTGGCATAACACCCAATAAAAACCGCGATAAGCACTTGATTGATAAAGTTATTGTTCTTCATTATAAATAACGTATTTAAATGGGCTGTTGAAAGCAATGGCGTGAAAACGATTTAAAGGGCATAAGATACTATAAAAATGACAATCTACTTTTGAATTTTCAGAGAGGAGGCTAGAAACCCCCAAAAATATTAAAAATCAATACATTAAAATAGGATTAAAAAAAGATGCCACAATTTTAACCTTTAAGTCTATTTTTTTATTTTCAAAGCCAAAATAATAACATTAATAATTTAATAATCAGACAATTAATACAATTTGTCTTTAATTTTATCTTACAACAAAGCAAAGTATTTGTGTTGGAAAATAAAGTACTATTTCTATTTTAATGGCAAATTAATCTCTCGAAATTCTTATCAGCGTAGATTTGAATATTCTTTAGCAAAAAACGGCAATGCCCGGTTGCTCAACTGCCGTTACTCAAAACTGTCTACCGAGTTAATAGTAAACACCACTGTTAAGTACATGAAAACACATGATTCATTGTTCGATGAACACGAAGTACTTCACGATTTGAAGCACTTCTTACCTGCTCAGGCGCCCCTCAAAGACTTTATTCACCACAATACCCTACACGCATTTCAGACGGACAAATTCTACGAAGCTACTCAAAAAGCATCTGAATTGTTTGGGTATAAAGTCTCGCTTTCGCTAGATGAATTCCGTGAATTATATAAATTGGAGCGCATCACAAAAGAGGTGCTTGACAAAATCATTGTCGAAAAGAAAGGAGCGAAAGCCCTTAAGGAATGGCAAAACAACCTTATTTCGAAAACATACGCTCCTGCGGCCTTACCGAGAGTTGGCGCATTGCGAGCCAACTGGAAAAAGCATTATCGTATCGATTTGGACTCTCTGGTACACCCGATTCTTTTCAGAGTGCTTTGCAGTTATCTAGACCAAGGAATTTCGATTTGGAATTTCCCCATTAAAGACAAAACGTTTCTTGCTTCCATGCGGGAGCTAGAAAAAAATAGTTTTTCTAGCATTTTTAGGTCTTCACGCGCCAAGGATTTGCTTTTAAACGGCAATTGCGAAATCAGCTCGTTGTTGAAAATTCTGGTGGGCAAAAAAGAATTATATCAGCAATACCTCTACGATCAGCAATTCGCGCATCAGGGATGGTCGGGGATGGTATCGGCCATTGAAGACCAACCGCAAACATTGCTCGACCGCCGCAAAATATCACTCCATGATGTGATTGTGTTTGAACTTTTATTGGAAATCGACGCCCTCGACTTTCACTGTGGCGGAGATTGGCCACCGCTAAAAGATCGCATGATTCAAGTACCGACACCGCTCTTTGCTCCCGTCGAAAAAACTGAGCTGAACGAAGTGCTTGCGCTATGGCAGGAGGCTTTTGAATGGAGTTATTATGACCAAGTACTGACGGGACTTCAAAACAAAAAGAAAGAGAGCGTTGATAGCTCTCGCAAAAGCTTTCAGGCCATGTTTTGTATCGACGACCGTGAATGCTCGCTGCGCCGCTATCTGGAAGAATTTGACCCCGCCTGTGCAACATTTGGTACGCCTGGTTTTTTTGGGGTGGAGTTTTTTTATCAACCCGAAGACGGGAAATTTTATACCAAAGTTTGTCCTGCTCCCGTAACGCCCAAATACTTAATTAAAGAAATAGGCAATAAACATCGACGCAAAAAAGATGTGCATTTCAGCAAACACTCCCACTCTTTTTACGGAGGTTGGCTGATTTCTCAAACGCTGGGATTTTGGTCGGCCGCTAAGCTGTTCATCAATATTTTTCGGCCTTCGATGAGTCCAGCTACGGCGTCTTCATTCAAACACATGGACCGTTTTTCGACGCTTACCATCGAAAACAAACATGCCAGTCACCACGAAAACGATCTTCAAATTGGATTCACGATTGACGAAATGGCCATTCGTGTCGAAAACCTGCTGAAAAGTATAGGTTTGGTGGATAATTTTGCGCCTATTATGTACGTGATAGGGCACGGAGCAAGTAGCGTAAACAACCCTCACTACGCCGCCTACGACTGCGGCGCCTGCGCGGGTCGGGCTGGCTCGGTCAACTCACGGGTGATTTCATTTATGGCCAACCACCCCAAAGTCAGGGCTATTTTGAGCGACCGAGGCATCGTGATTCCGGCCGACACCCAGTTTATAGGTGGCCTTCATGATACCACCCGCGACGAAATTGTGTACTTTGACGAAAACGCGCTCTCGCCCCAAAATCAGGAAAGGCACAACAAGAATGAAAGAATTTTTGAGAAAGCACTGGATTATAATGCCAAAGAACGCTCTCGGCGATTTGAATCGATTGACACCACACTGAGCCCTCAAAAAATCCACGAAAAGATAAGAACCCGCTCAGTATCGTTGTTTGAGCCTCGGCCTGAGCTCAACCACGCCACCAATGCCCTTTGTATTATTGGACGGCGGAGCTTGTCGAGAGATGTGTTTCTAGATCGAAGAGCGTTTTTAAATTCGTTTGACTACCAAGTAGATCCCGAAGGAAAGTACCTACTCAATATTCTTAACGCCGCCGCTCCCGTATGCGGAGGCATTAATCTGGAGTACTTTTTCTCGCGGGTCGACAATCAGAAATTGGGGGCTGGAACCAAATTGCCGCACAATGTGATGGGGCTTTTTGGAGTTGCCAACGGAATCGACGGCGATTTGCGTCCTGGACTACCGAGCCAGATGATCGAAGTACACGACCCCGTACGCCTTCTGATGATTGTAGAGCACTTTCCCGATGTGGTCTTGCAAACGATTCAGAAAAATCCCGCTACGTATGAGTGGTTTATCAATGAATGGGTCAATTTGGCCGTGATAAACCCCGAAACACAGGAAATTTCGGTGTTTAAAAACGGGGAGTTTGTGCCTTACAATCCTTTGGTAAGTCACGTAGATACGGTCAACAACATGACGTCTTTGTTGGAAACTCACCATGAAAACCTTCCCGTTTACTCACTTAGCTAGTTATTGTCATGACCTTGTTCCTTCATATTTTTATTCTGCTCCCCGTTTTTGGCTTTATCATCAGTTTACTGGTACCAGCGCCCAAAGAAGGTGTTATTTCGGGGGTTGCTTTTGGTACTGTTGGCTTACATTTGGCTTCAACCCTCGGCTTTATTGGGTATTGGTTATTGAATGGCCGTCCCATTCTGAACATTAAAGACATTGTTCTTTTTAAAGCCACTGGATACGAGTTTTTTATTGATTTTTGTTTTGACGAAATCGCGGCTACGTACCTTTTTGTTGGCTCGTTTCTGACTTTCTTGGTCACCATCTACAGCCGATATTATCTCCACCGCGAGCGTGGCTACAAGCGGTTTTTCAACACGATTCTGTTCTTTTATGTAGGCTACAACATCATCATTCTCTCTGGCAACCTCGAAACCCTTTTTATAGGCTGGGAGATTTTGGGGATTTCTTCATTTCTGTTAATTGCCTTCTACAGAGACCGTTACCTTCCAGTTAAAAACGCCGTCAAAGTATTTTCCATTTATCGAATTGGCGATGTGGGCCTGATATTGGCCATGTGGATGAGCCACCATTTGTTTCACGAAAACATTACTTTCCTGAAATTAAATAATTATGAACTCGTGCACGAACACCTCCAGAACCATACGTGGATTGGGGTTTTTATCTCGATTATGATTTTGATTTCGGCGGCGGCCAAATCGGCTCAGCTCCCGTTTTCTTCGTGGCTACCACGCGCCATGGAAGGGCCTACGCCCTCGACGGCCATTTTTTACGGCTCACTTTCGGTGCATTTGGGCGTGTTTTTGTTATTAAGAACCTATCCTTTCTGGGAACACCAGCTTTCGGTCCGAATTTTGATTGCGGTATTGGGTCTATTTACTGCCGTGATTACGACGGGAATTGCCCGGGTTCAGTCGTCGGTAAAAAGTCAAATTGCGTACGCGTCCATTGCGCAAATCGGGTTGATATTTATTGAAGTGGCGGCGGGTTTGGAGATGTTGGCGATGTTTCACTTTGCTGGAAACGCTTTCTTGAGAACGTATCAGCTGCTGGTTTCACCGTCGGTGGTAAGTTATTTGATTCGCGAACAATTCTACAACTTCTCACCTCGTGCACGTTCCATCGAACATTTCTTTCCCAAAAAGCTAGAATATACGCTCTACCTGTTGAGCATTAAGGAATGGAATCTAGATTCGTTGATGTACCGGTATTTGTGGAACCCGCTGAAATGGGCTGGCAACAAAATGAATTTCCTGGCCGTCAATCGGTTGTTGATTTTTTTTATTCCTACCTATGTCATTGGATTGGTTTGTCTTTACAATGAAGAGCTTATTCCCACCAAGATCCACGCCTATCTGCCGATTGTGTTTTCGCTGATTGGGCTGTTGATGGTATTGAAATCTTTCACAGAACGCCGAAAAGCACCTATGAGTTGGATATTGGTCATTATGAATCACTTCTGGATTGCCCTGGCGATTTCGTTCAACGAACATTTCAAAAACGACCAGACAATCTTGTACCTCAGTGGCATCATTGCGTCGGGGGTTTTAGGCTATTTCTGTCTTACCAAACTTAAATCACTCGAAGGTAGCATTGACCTAAACCAATTCCATGGACATTCCTATAAACATCCCAAGCTTGCATTTATTTTTCTAATGGCATGTTTGGGGGTTTCGGGTTTTCCCATTACACCGACTTTTATCGGAGAGGATTTGATTTTCAGCCATATCCACGAAAACCAGGCTATTTTGGCATTATCGGTTTCGTTGAGTTTTATCATTGACGGACTAGCCATCATCCGGATTTATGCCCGGATTTTCTTAGGGCCACACGTAAAATCCGTGTACGAAACTGCCTATCGTTCCTCTTAGATTCAATTTGTCTGTAGTTTATTTGTTTAGTGTTAGTAGTGATATCGAAAGAGGCTGTCTAGGAAGGCAGTCTCTTTTTTATATAGCTTAAAAGAGAATGAATGGGGTATTTTTCGGGTTTGAATTGATGATTCGATTATCTTTGTTTACGATTTTCCCCTTTAACTCCGTTGGACTGTGCGCGTTTTTAACTACTTTTTATTGTTATTTTTAGGGCATGCTGCTGTGGTTTCTAGCTATGGTCAGAAGTCAAAACCCGCCCCTATTAAGCTGAAAGTAATGACTTTCAACATTCACCACGGCGAAAATAACTTGGGCAAAACCAACCTGACCCGCGTGGCAGATTTAATCAAAATGCACAAGCCCGACTTTGTGGCGCTGCAAGAAATTGACAGCGGAGCCACGCGCTCGGGGAAGTTGAACCAAATGCGAATTTTATCGCTGTTGACGGGTTACGAGGAGGCTTTTGGAAAAACAATTGATTTGCAGGGCGGAAAATACGGCTTGGGTATCTTGTCGACCCGCCCGATAGAAGCTGTTCAGCGGCTCAAACTCCCCAATCCAGATTCCACTGAGCCGCGCCTCCTGATGTGCGCTTTGGTGGATCTTGGCGTCAATAAATACGTCCGGTTTTGCACAACGCACCTAGACCATCGGTCGCCACTGAATCGGGGGCTGCAAGCGGCGGTCATTAACGAAAACTTACAAAATAGTCTATATCCCGTCATTGTAGGCGGAGATTTTAACGCAACCGCCGATGAGCATACGCTCGAAGCCATGACCAAATACTGGAACGACGCGGGCGCCAATACCGAAGGGGCCACTTATCCAGGCAACGGCAAGCGAATTGATTACTTTTGGACGCACAAAGAAAGCCCGTTTAAGGTGCTTGATTATCGCGTCTTGTACGAGCCCACCACCTCCGATCATCTTCCCGTGGTTGTTACTTACTCTTTCGGCAAATGAAAGCACTGCTTTTTCGCGTCCCCACCGTTGATGACCGCTCGTTTCGGGTGCAGGTAGATCACGACAAACACTTTTACCAGCGTCTTCATTTTCACCCCGAATTTCAGTTGACCTTGATTAAAGAAGGCACCGGAACATTGGTGGTTGGTGACCGCATTGATCGTTTTCAGCCTTATGATTTAGTGCTTTTGGGGGCCAATGTGCCGCACGTGATGCTCAACGATGCCGACTATTTTCTGCCCGATTCGCCACGCCGGGTAATGGCGTATTCGTTCTTTTTTAAAGAATCTATTCTGGGAGATATTTTCATCACATCACCCGAATTGATGCACATTGCTGAATTGCTGCGGGAAGCCACGCACGGTGTACGGATTCAGTTTTCTGGGCCCAACTCGCTCACGGATAGATTAGAACAACTCAATGAACTGCGCCCTTTTGAGCAATTGATGCTGCTTCTAAACACCCTTGACACCCTTACGCTCTCGCCCGACTGCGAACGCCTATCGGGGACATCCTACAAAAACCCCAACAAACCCGTTGACCATCAGCGGTTGGAAAATGTATTTAACTTTATTCTGACCAATTACGCCAACCCCATAACCCTCGACGATATTGCGGGCGTAGCCAATTTGACTCCTCACGCATTTTGTCGGTTTTTGCGCGTTCATACCCGTAAAACCTTCTCTCAACTCCTCAATGAAGTGCGGATTGAGCACGCTTGCCGGTTGTTGAAAGACTCCACCCAGAGTGTCAGCCAAATTGCCTTTTCTTGTGGCTACGCAAATTTATCCAATTTCAATCGACAGTTTAAACAGGTAACTGGTATGCCGCCCCGCGACTACCTAAAAAAAGCCAATTGACGCAAAGTGATAGTTCTTTACCCATTTAAAAAGGGATGAGTCTCATTTTTGAATAAAATACTATTAGAATCAGTCAACTAGCGAAAAGTTTGGCAAGCTCTGGCACGTTAATTTTGTATCGTATAAATTAGTTAACATCTACGTTTCTGCATAATCTCAAAACTTTCCTCATATGAAGCCAAATTGGATAGGCGTATATCCCGCCGTGACGACAAAATTTTTTGAAGACGAAACCCTCGATCTCAAAACGTTTGCCTATAACATTGACGAACAAATCAAAGCTGGCGTACACGGCATCATCATCTGTGGTTCGCTTGGTGAAAACAGTACGCTGACCTATACTGAGAAGCTGGAGCTTTTGACGGCCGCCCGTGAAACCATCGCCGACCGCGTACCATTGATTATTGGTATTGCCGAAAACATCACCCGCATGGCGGTTTCGTTCGTAAAAGAAGCGGCTGATGCGGGCGCCGACGGCTTTATGCTATTACCACCGATGCGTTATCCTTCCGATGAGCGCGAAACCTTGCATTATATGCACACCGTGGCAGATGCAACTGATTTGCCCGTGATGATTTACAACAATCCCGTGGCTTACAAGACGTTGGTAACTATTCCGATGTTCAAAGATTTGGCCCAAAATGCCCACTTTGAGTCCATGAAAGAGTCGACGGGCGATATTCGCTACATGACTGACATTATCAATGAACTCGGTGGACGCTTCAAAATCCTTTCGGGCGTGGATGATATGGCGTTGGAGAGCCTCCTCATGGGAGCCGACGGCTGGATTGCGGGTCTGGTAGATGCCTTCCCGCGCGAAACGGTCGTAATCTACGAATTGGCCAAGCAAGGCCGGATTGAAGAAGCCCGCGAAATTTACCGTTGGTTCTATCCGCTGCTGCATTTGGACGTATCGACCAAATTTGTACAAAACATCAAACTGGCCGAAGTGGCCACTGGCTTAGGAACAGAATATGTGCGTCAGCCGCGTCTGCCGTTGATTGGAGCCGAGCGCGAGCACGTGTTGAAAGTGATTAACGATTCTTTGGCAAAACGACCCGTTTTACCAGCGATTTAATATCTTCAACCGCAAAGTACGCTAAGAAGAATACGATGGGCACTAAGAATTTTCTTCGTGTGCTTTGTGCCCTTCTCTGCGCACTTTGCGGTTGATAATTACTTTTAGTATTCTTGAATATCTTCATACTGCTTCGCACCTGCGTTGAGCCGCTGTTGGTGCGTGCTCAGCACCTGCCCAAATCTTCGCTTTTTTTGCCCTTACGATTGGAACTAACCGTTACACCGATTATATTTTTGCAAAACTCTTCTGGTGCATATTTTCTTCTTTTCGGGAAGTTTTTCAACTTGGGTGAAATGGAAAACTAAATCATTATCAACGAGCCTTGTGAAGTCTTTGAAAAACTCAATGGATTTTATATTGGCATGATGGCGAGTCATTTATAACTTAGCGCGGATCGTTTTCGAGCAAACAGGCGATGGGGGATAATGACAAAATTGGTGCTTTGAAACTAACTTAACAATAAACAAGTTCTCATGGGGAATTTAGGGGCTATGAAAAAAGTAATTTTACTACGAGGCTTGCCCGCGAGTGGAAAATCCACCCTCGCCCGACAGTTGTTGGATGAAAATAAAGGCACGTACAAGCGACTGAACAAAGACGAACTCCGTGCCATGCTCGACAACAGCGAGCACTCCAAAAACAATGAGAAATTTGTGGAACGTGTCCGTGATTTGATGTTGATAGAAGCCCTTCGGGAGGGCAAAAACGTCATTATTGATGATACTAATTTATCGGACCGACCCATAGAGCGCATTCGTCAAGTGGTAGAAAAATATACCAAAGACACTGGTGAGCAGGTAAAAATTGAGATTCGGGAAATGAATACTTCACTGGAAGAAAGCTTGGCGCGGGATGAAGTGCGGGAGAAAAAAGTAGGCCGCGACGTGATTTTGCGCATGTACAAAACCCACGTGTTGGGCAATGAGCGCGGACCGCATTATCAGCCCCAAGACCCCAGTTTACCGCCTGCTGTTCTGTGTGACTTGGACGGCACTTTGGCAATTTTGAGCAACCGAAGCCCTTATGATGCTATGTCGTGTGAATTAGATGACCTCAATCAGCCCATTGCCGAAATCATCAAAAATTATCACACCTTGGGCACTAACATTATTTTGCTGTCGGGCCGAGAAGAGAAAGCGCGGACGCCGACGCTCAATTGGCTGAAATACAACAATATCCCTTACCATGCGCTCTATATGCGTACGACTGGCGATATGCGCAAAGATGCTATTGTCAAAAAAGAGCTTTACGAAGCGCATATAAAAGGGCAGTATTTCGTACAGTTTGTGCTCGATGACCGCAACCAAGTCGTGGATTTGTGGCGTTTGGAGCTGGGCTTGCCGTGTTTGCAGGTGAACTACGGTGATTTTTAATCGTGCGGAAGGTCAGACGATAATCAGACCAGGCAGGTCGTCTGACACTCCAGTCTGACTTTCACGTAAGAAATCAACTCATTTACCCCGTGAGGGGCTTCTTTTATTTCCTATACAGTTCATTCATTTAGTAGTTGGTTGCCTAAAAATGCTTTTTAAAGGCAGAAATAAACCAACGGCTCCTCCATGATTCGGAACATATCTTTATTGCTCTGTTTTCTGCTTTATCAGTCAGTCTACGCCCAATCGCCCAAACCCAATATTCTCTTTCTCTTCGCTGACGACCTCCGCGCCGATGCCTTGGGTTGTTACGGAAATCCATATGTACAAACACCCAATCTCGACCAATTGGCGCGTAATGGCACATTATTCAGCGAGGCGCATATTTTGGGGGGCAACCACGGGGCCGTTTGTGCACCGAGCCGGGCGATGTTGATGAGCGGGAAAGGGTTTTTTAGAGTAACAGACAAACTAAATGGCGTCACTACGTGGCCAATGCTACTGCGCCAAAATGGCTATTCCACTTTTATGACGGGCAAATGGCACAACGAACCTGCGGCAGTGGGAGCGAGTTTTATGGAGGCCAAAAACGTAATGCTCGGCGGAATGGCCGATCATTATCAAACCCCGATGAGTGATTTAAAACCCGACGGAACCTTTACGACCCCCATCAAAAAAGGATTCTCTACCGATCATTTTGCCGAAACAGCCATTGAGTTTTTAGACAAACAAACGGCCAATAAACCTTTTGTCACCTACGTAGCATTCACCGCCCCGCACGACCCGCGTTCGCCTTTGCCTGAGTACCTCAAACGCTACGGAACTGCTCCGCTACCGCCAAACTTTATGCCCGCTCACCCCTTCAATTTTGGCAGTGATATGACCGTGCGCGACGAAATGCTGGCCGCCTATCCGCGTACCGCCGACGTCATCAAATCGCAGCTCACGGAGTATTACGCCATGATTACGCACTTAGACGAAGCCATTGGGAAGATTCTGGCAAAGCTGA